>DAOTCE010000022.1 GCA_035452965.1 Candidatus Paceibacterota bacterium
TACTGCGCAAAACCCAGTGGCGGAAGGCGATGCTTGCTTGAAAAGGTGCGCCCTACGTCACGTCCGCGGGCGGCGCGCAAAATGATTGAACCCACGCGATCATGAGGTAACCTGCGACGCACATGAGCCTCGTGTTGTCGGACCCGCTGTCGGCGCAAGCCCTCGGCCGTTGTAGCCAGCCTGGTTCATGTATAAGCTGCCTACGCCGCTATGAACCGAAACACGCCCGTCCTCTCATACAATCTGGAAGCCTTGTTCGCCGAGTCGCAGAAGTGCCTTATTCGTTACGATTTCACCGGGGCCGTTGAAGTGCTTCGGCGCGCCCACAAACTGGCCCCAGCCAACGACAGGATTCTTGTTGATCTTGGCTGCGCCTGCGCCAAGGCCTACGATTTCGCCGCCGCCCACCGCTGGTTCGACGAAGCGGTTCGCATCTCCCCCACGCCCGTCCCGGCGCTTAATGCCATCGGCCATGCCTGGTTGGAGGTCCGGAACTTTGAAGCTGCCCAAGCCTGCTTTGAGCGCATCTTGAGGGAGAAACAAGTGCCGCTGATCGCATTCGTTCGCCTCTCCGAAATCTACATCCGCCGCCGCCGGCTGGAGGAGGCCAACGAGATCACCGACCGCGCGCTGCATCTCTATGGCCCCGATGATGCCGTCCTGTTGGCGCGTGGCAACGCGCACCGCCAGCTGGGGCAGTTGGACCTGGCGGAGAAGCTTTATCACGTCCTGGTGGCCAGGCCCAATGGTGATCTCCGCGTGCGCGCCTTTGCCGGGTATGAGTTGGCCGGCCTGCACGATCACAAGGGAGAGTACGACAAGGCAATGACCGCGCTCCTTGATGCCAAGGCCCTGATGCGGCGGGTCGCGGCCCAGCCGCTGCGAATCCTCAAGCAAAAACAGGCGCACCTAAAGGACATGCAGCAAAGTGCCAGCGAGCAGGTCGTGCAACGCTGGCGCAAAGCCGGTTCCACCGACCTGCAGCCCGCGCGCAATCTCGCCTTGCTCTGCGGTCATGCTCGCTCCGGCACCACCCTGCTGGAGTACGTGATTGACGCCCATCCCGGCGTCGCTTCGGCCGAGGAAAGCACGGTCTTCCACAACCACGCCTATTACCCGCTGGGCCAGGCCTTCTCGCGCAACGCAACCTTCGTTTCCTCCCTGGATTGGGTCCCGGACCGAACCGTGCGTCACATCCGGGCCGAATACTTCCGCGGCATCGAATCTCTGCTGGGCGAGCCCATTGGCGAGCGCCTGCTCCTGGACAAGAATCCGGCCAATACCTTCGACGTCCCTGCCATCGCCCGCATCTTCCCCGAGAACAAGTTCGTCGCCGCGCTGCGCGATCCGCGCGACACCTGCTTGAGCAGCTTTATGCAGGCCGTCGATGTTATTCCCGACACCGCCGCCTGGTTAACGCTGGAAGGGACGATCGAGCATTACAGCCTGATCATGGGCTTGTGGGCCGCCTGGAAACCCTGCCTTGGCGACCAGGCAATCGAGGTGCGCTACGAGGACTTGGTGGAGAACCTGGAGCCAAGCGCCCGGCGGGTGCTGGACTTTCTGGGGCTGAACTGGGACGAGCGAGTCATGCGATTCCACGAACACGCCAGCAACAAGCTTGTCCGGTCGCCCACCTTTGCCCAGGTCACCAAGCCACTCTACCGCGCTTCGGTCGGGCGCTGGAAGCGCTACCAGAAGTACTTCGAGCCCCACCTGCCTAAACTGGCCGCGCTCCTCCGCGCGTTCGGGTACGAGTAAGGTCAGGTCAGGACGATCTTGTCCCCCGCCTTGAGGGTCACGATGGCCTTCTTCCAATTGGAGGATCGGCCGGCCTGCTTGGTGCGTTGCCGGCGGAACTTGCCGCGCACGTTCAGCGTATTAACCTTAACCACTTTGACCTTGAACAATTCCTGCACTGCCACGCGGATTTGCTGCTTGTTGGCGCGCGGATCGGCCATGACGGTGTATTGATTAAACTTCTCCCCCTGGCGTGTCCCCTTCTCGGTCAAACGCACGGTACGGATAATCTCAAAAGAATTCATGCTATTCCTTGCCTAAACGCGCTTCCAGTTGCTCGAAGGCGTTTCGCGTAAACACCAGCTTGTCGGGGCGCAACACGTCGTAGGTGTTGAGCATGTCACTGGTCGTCAGTGCCACTTCCGGCACGTTGCGCGTGGCCAGCGTCAGGTTCTTGTTGGCCTCCTGCGCCACAATCAGCGCCGTTCCTTTCAGCTCCAGGGCGCTTAGCATCCCGATGAACGCTTTCGTCCTGGGCGAATCCAGCTTGATGTCATCCACCAGCACCACGTCCCCGGCGCGCAGCCGCTCGGACAGCGCCTTGCGCAACGCGAGCTGCCTGGTCTTGCGCGACACCTTCTTGCCGAAATCACGCGGCTTGGGTCCGAAGACGACGCCGCCACCGGGCCAGAGCGGTGACTGGAACGAGCCGGCGCGGGCGCGGCCGGTGCCCTTTTGCCGCCACGGCTTCTTGTTGGTGCCCGCGACTTCGCCGACGTTCTTGGTGCAGGCGGTGCCCATCCGCTGGGCGGCCTGGTAGGCCACCACCACGTCGTGAACGGCCTGGGTTCCCTTCCCGTTCTCGACGAGCGGGAATTTGACTTCCAGTTCGCCCTGCTTGTTACCTTTGGTATCCTTAATCGTAAGCTTCATGGCAGCACGTTACTTCTTCTTCTTGCCCTGGGTCTTCTTGATGTTCTCCTCCCGTTCCGCACGAGGTATCCAACCCTTGGGCCGCTTTTTGGATTCGCGAATAACCACGTAATCGCCCGGTGAGCCGGGGATGGCGCCCTTGATGAGCAGGACGTTGTCGGCCTCGCGGACCTGGATCACTTGCAGGTTCTGGGTGGTGCGACGCACCTGGCCCATGTGGCCGGGCATCTTCATCCCCCGCAGCACTGTGCCCGGGAACAACCGGTTACCAATCGCCCCGCCGCGACGATGCCAGCCCTTCGCGCCGTGGGTCGAGTCGCCGCCGCGGAAACGATGGCGCTTGACCACGCCTTCAAAACCGCGCCCCTTGGTCACGCCGATGGCATCCACGTAATCGCCCGGAGCAAACAGCGCCGGGCCGACCACATCGCCGGGCTTCACTTCCTTGGAGAAGTTGCGAAACTCGTGGATACGCTTGACGGGCTGGCCGTTGAACTTCTTGATGTGGCCGAGCAGCGGTTTCTTCATCCGCTGTTCCTTCTGGTCGTCAAAACCGAGTTGCACGGCGTTGTAACCGTCCGTTTGCTGAGTCTTGCACTGCAGCACGCGATTGGGGCCGGCAAGCACCACGGTCACCGAGGTGACCACCCCTTTGGCGTTGTAGACGCGCGTCTGGCCCAGCTTCTTTCCGAGTAGTCCGAGTGGCATGGCGTTAAAGTGTTTAGATCTTAATGGTGATGTCCACGCCCGCCGGCAGGTTAAGCTTCTTTAGCTCGTCCACGGTCTTGGCGGTCGGCTCGATGATGTCAATCAGCCGTTTGTGCGTGCGTTGCTCAAAGGTCTCTTGCGATTTCTTGTCGCAGTGCGGCGACCGTTGGACGGTAAACCGCTCGACGCGAGTGGGAAGAGGGATGGGCCCCGCGACGCGTGCTCCCGTGCGTTTGACGGTGTCCGCAATGTCGCGGGCGGATTGGTCTATGACGCGGTGGTCATAGGCCTTCAGTCGGATACGAATGCGTTGTCCAGCCATACAAAGAACAATTGTCTATTAATGGTTTTGTTAAAGTCTTCCGCCCCCGGTTCTCCGAAAACGGAGCGCGGAATATAACAAATGCCCCTCCCCACGCAATAGGTTTTTGCAGAAATCTTTCATTCATCAAGGATTGCCAGGAAGTGCCAACGGCGGTTGTCACCCACCCAACCCCGACGGCAGGAGCACGGGGAACATAAGGACATCCCTTCTCCCCCGACACAATCGGATAGGCCCTCCGAACCTCTAACAGGTTCACTGTCCACATTTGGGACACTTTTGCAGCCTACCTGCCTTCTCCAGTCCCCGCTGACTGCGGCACATTACGCTTGGCGATACGGTTACGGCACGGTGGTGCCCCGGTGTGTATCCCATGGGGAGCGCTCCCCATGGGATACACAGCGTAGTCCAACCGCACTAACAAGCCATCCGCAAGCCAACGCCAGCGTGCGACCACCTTAATGGCCTTGTCGCCCTTTCGGCGGGGGTGCTGGAAGGTAGAAGGGGAGTCCGAGACAGCGGATTGCCCTCGGTCTTGCCCAGGAATCTGCGAATAACCCACTTCCAGTGAAGGCTTAAGCCAAATAGGATTTCGTGGTCTGGCACCGGTCCGCTGCTGTGAGGAGCCGCCAGCCTTCACCGGGTTCCAAAACCGGGGGTTTGAAGCACCAGCACTCGAACTGGCTTGCCCCGCCGCAAGAAATGGATTCTGCCTTAATCCCGGTGCTTTTCGCTGTTTCGCGGTGTTGCATGATGGCCGTTGTGGGGTTAATAATGACTGAAACTATGAGAAGAGCATTTCCCCAACCTCTACTGTGCGCGGTGTTGGCCGTACTGGGCGCGCTGTGCTTCACCGGCTGCGAGACAGTCACTGAGACGGGCCGCAGCCAATTGAACCTGGTCTCGGCGGACGAAGAGATGAAACTAGGCGTGTCGGCGTTCCAGGAGACCAAGCAGAAAACTCCGATCAGTCGCGACGCGCAGGCCAGCGCGATGGTGCAGCGGGCGGGTCAACGCATTGCCGCAGTCGCCACACTGCCAAATGCACAGTGGGAGTTTGTGCTGTTCGACAGCCCGGAGGCTAATGCGTGGTGTCTGCCCGGCGGGAAGGTGGGGGTATACAGCGGCATCCTGCCGATTACCAAAGACGAGGCGGGGCTGGCGACAGTCATCGGGCACGAGGTCGCGCACGCTACCGCCCATCACGGAGCGGAACGCATGAGCCAGCAAATGGTGGCGCAGTTCGGCAGCAGCGCGGCGGGCGCGCTGACTTCGGGCAAGAGCCAGGCGACACAGGCGCTGGTGGGGCAGGCTTACGGTGTGGTAAGCCAGGTCGGAGTGTTGCTGCCGTTCAGCCGAAAACAAGAGGCGGAAGCGGATTACATCGGGCTGCTCTACATGGCTCGCGCGGGCTACGACCCGGCCGCCGCCGTTGCCTTTTGGCAGCGCTTCTCCGATTACAACCGCCAGCACGGCGGCGGCCAGGGGCTTTCCTTCCTGCGCACGCATCCGCTGGACGAACAGCGCATCAAGGACCTCCAGGCCCAACTTCCAAAGGCGCAAGCCGAATACCAGAAGGCTAAGGCCGCAGGCAAGTAGGGCAGGCGAACATCCTGCCGGGGGAGCAAGCGTTTCAGGGAGCTCTGATTCTGCGGGCGGCTGAAGTCGTTCGCCCTTGCAAAAATGCCCGCTCTGCCAACTGCCAGCTTGTCAGGCGCGAGCGGCGGGCTTGCCTTTGGCGACGTCCAGAATGCCGGCCACGATACTACTGGGCACGGGCTCGAAACGGAACGGCTCCATCGCATACGCCGCGCGGCCTTTTGATAGCGAACGTATCGCCGTCGCGTAGCCGAACATTTCGGCCAGCGGCACTTCGGCGGTCACAATCGTCGAGCTGTCTTTGGCCTCAATGTGGGTAATCTTGCCGCGGCGCCGATTCAGGTCGCCCAGCAGATCGCCCTGGTATTCGTCGGGCGTGGTCAACTCCACCTTCATGATGGGTTCGAGCAGGATGGGATTGGCCTTCTTCGCCGCTTCTTTGAGGGCAAAGATGCCCGCCATCTTGAACGCCAGCTCGCTGGAGTCCACCTCGTGAAACGTGCCGTCCACGATGGCCACTTTGACGTCCACCACCGGGTAGCCCGCCAGCACACCGCCCGCGATGGCTTCCCGGACCCCGTCCGTGACCGCCGGTATGTATTCTTTGGGAATGGCGCCGCCGACAATTTTGTTTTCGACCTCAACGCCCTTGCCCCGCGCGTTGGGTTCCAGCGTGATGCACGCGTGGCCATACTGGCCACGCCCGCCGGACTGACGGATAAACTTGCCCTCGCCTTCGGCCGCTTTGGTGACGGTCTCACGGTAAGCGATTTGCGGCGCCCCGGCATTGGCCCCGACCTTGAATTCACGAAACAAGCGGTCGCGAATGATTTCCAGGTGCAGCTCGCCCATGCCCGCAATGATAAGCTGGCCGGTTTCCTCGTTGGTGAAACAGCGGAAGGTGGGATCTTCCTCCGCCAGGCGCTGCAAACCCTCGCCCATCTTCTCGCGGTCTGCCTTGGTCTTGGGCTCCACCGCCATCGAGATGACCGGTTCCGGGAATGTGGGCGGTTCGAGCAGCACTTCGAAGTTCTCATCGCAAAGCGTGTCGCCGGTGGTGATGTTCCTCAAGCCCACCAGCGCGGCGATATCGCCGGCGAAGGTTGTCTCTACGTCAATGCGCTTGTCAGCCTGGATCATTAGGACGCGGCTAACCCGCGCGCGCTTGCGCGTGCGCGGGTTATAGATCATGTCACCCTTGTTCAACCGGCCGCTATACACGCGGAAGAACACGAGCTTGCCAACATAGGGGTCGGTCCACAGTTTAAAGGCGAGCGAACAGAACTTCTGGTTGTCGTCGGACGGGACTTCGACCTTGGCTTCGGTGTCCGGCGCAATACCCACGGCGGGCGGCACATCCAACGGTGACGGCAGATAATCAATGACCGAATCAATGAGCGACTGCACGCCGCGCTTCCGGAAGGCCGAGCCGCACAGCACGGGGACGAGCGCGATTTTGCACGTCAAACGCCGGATGGCCGCTTTCAGAACATCCGGGGGGACGGGCTTGTTCTCGATCACCAGCTCGGCGACCTGTTCGTCCTTGTTGGACACCGCGTCAATCAATTCCGCCAGGGCCGCCTTCGCCGACTCCTTCTGTTCCGCCGGAATGTCCGCGATCTGGTACTTCAGTCCAAGGTCGTCGCCCGGGTCATAAATAATCGCCTTTTGGTTCACGACATCAATGACACCGGCAAAGTAATCCTCTTTGCCGATGGGCAGGAAGATGGGGTAGGCGTAGGCGCCCAGCTTCTTGCGCATATCGTTGAGGGCGTTTTCAAAGTTCGCCCCGGTGCGGTCCATTTTGTTGACGAAAGCGATGCGGGGCACCTTGTATTTGGTCGCCTGCCGCCAGACCGTTTCCGATTGCGGCTGCACGCCAGCCACTCCGCAAAACACGGCCACCGCGCCGTCCAGCACGCGCATGGAGCGCTCAACTTCGGCGGTGAAGTCCACGTGGCCCGGGGTGTCAATGATGTTGATCCGGTGCGGCTGTCCCACAAACGACTTGTAGGTGCCGTCGTCCCGCTGGGTCCAGTAGCAGGTGGTCGCCGCGGAGGTAATGGTGATGCCGCGCTCGCGTTCCTGCTCCATCCAGTCCGTCACGGTGTTGCCGTCGTCCACGTCACCCATCCGGTGGATGAGTCCCGTGTAAAAGAGGATGCGCTCGGTGGTGGTGGTTTTGCCGGCGTCAATGTGCGCGGCGATGCCGATATTGCGGGTGCGCTCCATCGCATACTGCCGCTGCGGCCCGGTCGCGCCTTTGGCCTTAGCCGATTTCTTTGTTACTACTGCTGGTTCCATACGGGGGTCCTCAAGTGAAAATAAAAACGCCCCGGGTCGCTGCGGCCTTCGGGGCGTTGGTTGGAATTGATTACCAGCGGAAATGGGCAAAGGCCTTGTTGGCCTGGGCCATCTTGTGCACCTCGTCGCGTTTGCGGATGGCATTGCCCTGGCCCTGGTAGGCTTCCAGTATCTCCGCGGCCAAGGCTTGCTTCATCGGGATGCCCTTGCGCGCTTCGGCGATGTCCACCAGCCAGCGCAACGCCAGCGAGAACTGGCGGTCGGCCGGGACTTCCAGCGGCACCTGGTAAGTGGCGCCGCCCATCCGCCGCGCCTTGACCTCCAGCCGTGGCTTGGCGTTATCCACCGCCCGCTGCAAAACTTCCAGCGGATTGGTCGCCGGGTTCTTGGCAATGAGTTCATCGAACGCGCCGTAGACTATGCGTTGCGCCACACTCTTATTGCCCCGTTCCATAACCGTGTTGACCAGGCGCGTCACCAAAGTGCTGTTGAATTTTGCATCCTTGGGGATGGGCCGACTGACTGCTCGACGACGTCGTGACATGTGTTGGTAAAAGCGTTAGGTAAGCGAAATCGTTAATGAGTTGGGCATCACGCTGCTGGCGCGGGAGCGGGGGCATCAGCCGCGGCCGCAGCAGCCGGACGAGCACCTTCTTTCGGCCGTTTCACGCCGTATTTCGAGCGGCTGACGCGGCGCTTCTCCACACCGGCGGCGTCCAACGTTCCACGCACAATATGGTAACGAACACCCGGCAAATCCTTTACGCGACCACCCCTCACCAGCACGATCGAGTGTTCCTGCAGATTGTGGCCCTCGTCCGGGATGTAGGCAATCACCTCGTACCCGTTGGTCAGGCGCACCTTGGCCACCTTGCGCATCGCCGAATTCGGTTTCTTGGGAGTGCGCGTCATCACCTGGATGCAGACGCCCCGGCGAAAGGGCGAATTCCCCAAGGCAGGTGACTTGGACTTATGCTGCAGTTTGCGGCGGCCCTTGCGGACCAATTGATTAATCGTCGGCATTCGGTTTTAGATTTCTCTGCCCGGGCCGGCTGCAATTACACAGCCGACTTCCTGAGCAAACGGAAGTTGAAGTATATTAAACAGGCCAGTCGTTGCAACAACCATTTCCATCCATCGGGTCAGGCCAGCAACGGATTCTCACTGCCGGTCAGAGATTTCGGCTCTTCCATCTCCTCATCGCTGATTTCCACCAGGGGTTTAAGCCGCGTCTTGCGGTGATAATCAAACCCTGTGCCGGCGGGGATGATGTGGCCCATGATGACGTTTTCCTTGAAGCCGCGCAGGTAATCAACCTTGGCGCGGGTTGCCGCCTCGGTCAACACCCGCGTGGTATCCTGGAACGATGCAGCGCTCAGGAAGCTCTCGGTCTCCAGCGAGGCTTTGGTGATCCCGAGCAGAACTGGCTGGGCCTCCGCGGGCTTGCCGCCCATTTTCTCGACGCGCGAGTTCTCTTCTTCAAATTCGAGCTTGTCCGCCTGCTCGCCCCAAAGGAACCCGGTATCGCCCGGTTCAGTAATGCGCACTTTGCGCAGCATCTGCCGGACAATAATCTCTACGTGCTTGTCGTTGATGGTCACGCCCTGCAGGCGATAGACTTCCTGAACTTCGTTGACGAGGTGTTCTTGCAGTTCCTGCGGGCCGCAAACATCAAGGATCTCATGCGGATCTACCGGTCCTTCCGTGAGTTGCTGGCCTTTCTTCACATAGTCGCCCTTGAAGACGATAACGTGCTTGCCAATGGGAATGAGATGCTCCTCTTCCACCCCGGTTTGCTGGTCCTTAATGATAATGCAGCGCTTGCCCCGCACGCTGGGGCCGAAATCCACGACGCCCTCGATCTTGGAAATCTCAGCGGCGTCCTTTGGCCGACGGGCTTCAAACAGCTCTGCTACGCGCGGCAACCCGCCGGTGATGTCCTTGGTCTTGGACGTCTTGCGCGGTGTCTTGGCCATCAGTGTGCCAGCGACAATCCTGTCGCCTTCGGCCACAACGATATGCGCCCCGGAAGGAATCGGGTAGTTGGCTACGGGTTCGCTCCGGTCGTCGCAAATGATGATTTGCGGGCGCAAGTCTTCCTTGTGCTCAATAACGACCATGGCCTCCTGACCGGTGGTTTCATCGGTTTCCTGCTTCATCGTTACACCCTCGATGATGTCATGGAACTTCACTCGGCCAGCCTTCTCGGAGAGAATCGGCACGTTGTAGGGGTCCCACTGCACGAACGTCTCCCCCTTCTTGACCCTGCCACCATCCTGGACGGAAATGATCGCACCGATGACCACAATGTGCTGTTCCAACTCACGCCCATCCTCCCCAAGAATGGAGACTGTGCCATTCTTGTTGAGGACGATGTTGTTGCCGTCTTCCAATGTGACGAGCCGCAACTCGTTGTAGCGCATGATGCCATCGTGCTTGGCTTTGATCTGGGGCACCTTGAAGACCTGCGAAGCCGTGCCACCGATGTGGAACGTGCGCATGGTAAGCTGCGTGCCGGGCTCACCGATGGACTGCGCGGCAATAATGCCGGTCGCTTCACCCAGCTTCACCCGCGCACCCGTGGCCAAATTGCGGCCATAGCAGAAAACGCACACGCCGTGCTTGCTCTCGCAAGTCAACACGGAGCGGATCTTGACTTTCTCGACGCCAGCCGCATCAATCTGCTTGGCCTTAACTTCGTCAATCTCCTCGTTCGCTTTGATGAGCAGTTCCTTCGGTTTTTGCGGATTCGGAATGTCATCGCAGGAGAACCGGCCAACAAGCCGTTCGCTGAGTTTAACCACCTCGTCCTCGCCTTCGTAAATAGCCTGGACCCAAATGCCATTGGTCGTGCCGCAATCTTCCTCGCGAATGATCACGTCCTGTGCCACATCCACGAGTTTGCGGGTCATGTAGCCCGAATCGGCGGTCTTGAGCGCAGTGTCGGCCAGACCTTTGCGGGCGCCGTGGGTCGAGATGAAGTACTCCAGCACGGTGAGGCCCTCGCGGAAGTTGGAAAGAATTGGCTTTTCAATGATGTCGCCCGATGGCTTGGCCATCAAGCCGCGAACGCCGGCAAGCTGGCGAACCTGCTGGCGATTGCCGCGCGCGCCGGAATCAACCATGAGTGAAACGGGATTGAACTCCTTCTTGCCCTGGTTGTGTTCGAGCGTCTTCAGCATGACGTTCGCAATCTGGTCCGTGCAGTGGGTCCAGATATCGATGATCTTGTTGTAGCGCTCGCCTGGGGTGATGACACCTTTGCGATACTGCTTCTCGACTTCCCGAATCTGCTTCTGGGCGGAATCAATCTCCTGATCCTTTTCCCTGGGAATGATCATGTCGTCTATGCCAATGGAAACTCCAGCGCGGGTGGCCTCACGGAAGCCCAGTTCCTTAAGTTTGTCCAGCATGGCAACCGTCTTGTCGTGGCCGCAGTTCTTGTAGCATTTCCAGATGAGATCGCCGAGCTCGCTCTTCTTGACGGGTCGGTTCGGAAAGCCCAGTTCCTCGGGCCAAATTTCACTGAAGAACACCCTGCCCACCGTAGTCTCGATAATCTTCCTGCTACCCTCACCAAATACCGTCTGCTTCCCCCAATCGGGATTCGCCAAGCGAATGCGCTCATGGGTCGTAACGGCGCCGTCGAGAAAGGCGAACACGACTTCCGTCTTGGAGCCGAACAGCTTCAACTGCTTCGAATCGGTAGGCGCTGGCGTCCGCGGCTCGGCCGTCAGATAGAAGCAGCCCAAGGTAATATCCTGGGTCGGCGTGATAATCGGCCGACCGCTGGACGGGCTGAAGATATTGTTGGGCGCCATCATGAGCAGGCGCGCTTCCAATTGGGCCTCGACGGAAAGCGGTACGTGCACTGCCATTTGGTCTCCATCGAAGTCGGCATTGTATGCAGTGCAGACCAGCGGATGGATACGGATGGCCTCGCCTTCAATGAGCTGTGGTTCAAAGGCCTGAACCGACAAGCGGTGCAGCGTGGGCGCCCGGTTGAGTAACACGGGGTGGCCACGAGTCACTTCTTCGAGAATGTCCCACACCTCAGTCGTCTGCCGTTCGATCAGCTTCTTGGCCGAACGTACTGTGTGAACGTAGCCCAGTTCTTTCAAGCGGCGAATGATAAACGGCTCGAACAACACGAGCGCCATCTTCTTGGGCAAGCCGCATTGGTGCAGCTTAAGCTCCGGCCCGATAACGATGACTGATCGGCCGGAGTAATCTACCCGTTTTCCAAGGAGGTTCTGGCGGAAGCGCCCGCTCTTGCCCTTGAGCATGTCGCTCAGCGATTTGAGGGCGCGATTGCCGGCCCCTGTCACAGCGCGACCGTGCCGACCGTTGTCAAACAGGGCATCAACAGCCTCCTGCAGCATGCGCTTCTCGTTTCGAATAATAACTTCCGGCGTCTTGAGCTGGAGCAGGTTTCTTAACCGGTTGTTGCGGTTGATGACGCGGCGATAGAGATCGTTGAGATCGGAGGTAGCAAAGCGACCACCCTCCAGAGGCACCAGGGGACGCAAGTCCGGCGGGATGACGGGCAGCACTGTGAGGATCATCCACTCCGGGCGACTCTTTGAGGACTGAAGACCTTGGAGCAACTTGATCCGCTTGGCAATCTTCTTGCGGATTTGCTTGCTCTTGGTCTCAGTCATGGCTGACTGCAACTGGTCAATCTGCTTCCCAAGGTCCACCTTCGCCAGCGCATCGCGCACCGCTTCCGCACCCATCTTGGCAACGAAAGCATCCGATCCGTAGGTTTCGCGGGACTCGCGATACTCGTGCTCGCTCAGGAGCTGATTCTGTTTGAGGGGAGTCGAGCCAGCGTCAATGACCATGTAGTCTTCGTAATAGATCACCCGCTCGAGATTACGGGCGGTCATGTCGAGCACCAGGCCAATGCGCGAGGGCATGCATTTGAAGAACCAGATATGGCAGACCGGCACCGCCAATTCGATGTGCCCCATCCGCTCACGGCGAACGCGGGCCAAGGTCACTTCCACCCCGCAGCGATCGCAAATGACCCCGCGGTGCTTGATGCGCTTGAATTTTCCACAGGAGCATTCCCAGTCCTTGACGGGACCGAAAATGCGTTCGCAGAACAAGCCACCCTTTTCTGGCTTGAAAGTGCGGTAATTGATGGTTTCGGGATTCTTGACCTCCCCTTTGGACCAGGATCGGATGGCGTCAGGAGACGCAACACCAATTGCGACATGGTCCACTTGGTTGACCTTCTCCAAACCGAGCAACTCTCGGGCGCTTTCTTTGCTGCTAATCATAGGATCAAATGATGGATAATGAGTTACTGGAGCGACGAGGCATTTAGATTGCCGTCAGGGCCTGAATGGGCTGAACCGGCTGGTCCACCGGATTCGAGTACCCCACTTTCACATCAAGGCCCAAGGATTGCATTTCCTTCACGAGCACGTTGAAGGACTCTGGGATACCGGCCTCAAGGCTGTTGTCGCCTTTAACGATGCTCTCGTATATCCGAGTGCGTCCCTGGACATCGTCAGACTTGACCGTTAACAACTCCTGGAGCGTGTAGGCGGCTCCGTAAGCTTCCATGGCCCAGACCTCCATTTCGCCGAAGCGCTGACCGCCGTATTGGGCCTTGCCACCCAGCGGCTGCTGGGTGACTAGGGAATATGGACCAACGGCCCGGGCATGGATCTTGTCCGCCACGAGGTGGCCAAGCTTCATCATGTAAATGGACCCGACCACGATTTCCTGATCGAAAGGCTCGCCCGTGCGACCGTCAATAAGACGGGTCTTGCCGTGTTCAGGCAGCTTGGCCTGCTTCAAGTAGCTCCGGATGTCCTTCTCCTTGATGCCGTCGAACACGGGGGTGGCGAACTTGAAACTGAGCAGTTTTGCCGCCCAGCCCAAGTGCGTCTCTAATACCTGGCCCACGTTCATGCGTGATGGAACGCCGAGCGGGTTCAATACCAGATCCACCGGTGTCCCGTCAGCCAGGAATGGCATGTCTTCTTCGGCCACGATCTTCGCAACGACACCTTTGTTGCCGTGGCGGCCGGCCATCTTATCCCCAACCGAAAGCTTGCGCTTGGAAGCGATATAAACTTTGACCGACTTGATCACGCCGCTTTCGACGCCTTCGCCGGATTCAGCACGCTCGAGTTCTTCGTCGTACTGCATCTGTAGGTCGTCGAACTTCTTCTTAAAGCTCCCAATGATTTCATTGATCTTGTTACGAATCGGGGACGGATCAATTTCGATACGGTCATAAACCTGTGCGAGCTTGCGCAGGAGTGTCTTGGTAATCTTGCGGTTGGCCGGAATGATGATCTCGCCAGTTTCGCTGTTAACCACGTCGAGTGGAATCTTCTCGCCCAACAGAATGTTGCTGAGCGCTTCGGTCAGCTGCTCGCGAAGCTCATCAGTCTTTCTCTTGTTTTCCTCCTCGACCTCTTTGGCGTGTCGTTTCTCCTCGCTGGCAGAGGCCTTCGCATCGCGGTCCGATTCCCTCTTAGCGGACACCTTTACGTCCATCACGATGCCGTAAGTGCCAGACGGAACCTTCAGCGAGGTGTCTTTCACGTCGGCGGCCTTCTCACCGAAGATGGCGCGCAGGAGCCGCTCTTCAGGGGCCAGCTCGGTTTCGCTCTTGGGCGTAATCTTGCCGACCAGGATGTCGCCGGGCTTTACTTCCGCTCCAACGCGAATGACACCATCGGGCGCGAGGTTTCTCAGGGCTTCATCGCCCAGATTCGGAATGTCGCGCGTGATTTCCTCCGGGCCAAGCTTCGTGTCGCGGGCGCCAACCTCGAATTCATCAATGTGGATGGAGGTGAATACGTCTTCCTTGACAATGCGCTCGCTAACGAGGATAGCATCCTCGAAATTGTAACCGTTCCACGGCATGAAGGCGACCAATACATTTCGGCCCAGCGCCAATTCGCCGCCCTGGGTGCAGGGACCGTCGGCAATCACCTGGCCTTTCCTGACCGTGTCCCCTTTCTTGACGAGGATCTTCTGGTTAATGCAGGTGGCGGCGTTGGAACGCATGAACTTGCGGACCTCATACACATAAACGCCCTTATCGGGATCGTGCTTGATCTTCTTCTTGCCCTCGGGCAATGCACCGGTGCCGGTAATGACAATCTGATTGCCGATAACCGATGCCACCCTCCCGGATTCCTCGGCGACGATGACGGCCCGCGAATCGCGGGCGACCCGTTCTTCGAGGCCGGTGGCCACCAAGGGCGCCTCAGTAACCAGAAGCGGCACCGCTTGCCGCTGCATGTTGGATCCCATTAACGCGCGGTTCGCGTCGTCATGCTCCAAAAATGGAATCAAGCTGGCCGCAACCGACACGAGTTGTTTCGGCGAAACATCCATGTAATCCACACGAGCAGGCTCGACATCAATGAAATCCCCTTTCCCACGGCAAACGACACGGTCAGTCGTGAACTTGCCCTTGTCGTCAATCGGAGAGTTGGCCTGGGCAATGACAAACGACTCCTCACGGTCGGCTGTGAGGTAGTCGATATTCCCACTTACGCGGCCGCTTCCAACTCCTCGATATGGTGTTTCCAGAAAACCGAAATCATTTATGCGGGCGAATGTCGCCAGGGAGGCGATCAAGCCAATGTTCGGGCCTTCCGGAGTTTCTACCGGGCAGATACGGCCATAATGCGACGGGTGGACATCGCGCACCTCGAATCCAGCACGATCTCGCGAGAGACCGCCAGGCCCAAGCGCGGACAAGCGCCGCTTGTGCGTCAACTCGGCCAGCGGATTGATCTGATCCATGAATTGGGAAAGCTGGCTTCGGCCAAAGAAATCCCGGATAACCGCTGACAGGGCTTTGGGGTTGATAAGCTTCTGCGGCGACATGGATTCGACGCCTTGATCAAACAGCGTCATGCGCTCTTTGACGAGGCGTTCCGTCCGGGCCAATCCAATCCGGCATTGGTTGGCGAGCAATTCACCCACGGTACGCACCCGGCGGCTGCCCAAGTGGTCAATGTCATCGAGGCTGCCCTCACCCTTCTTGAGGCGCAACAGATACTTCGTGGCTGCCACCAGATCGCTCTTGGTCAGAATGCGGGAATCGCCGCCTTTGATACCAAGCTTTTGGTTGATCTTGTAACGACCGACGCGGCCCAGGTCGTAGCGCTTCGGGTCGAAGAACAGCCGCTTGATCAGGGCACGGGCATTGGCCGCCGTCGGCGGATCTCCCGGACGCAGCCGGCGGTATATATCCTTGAGCGCCTCTTCCTCATTCTTGGCGGGATCCTTCTTCATGCACTTAATGACAATCCCGTCATCTAGCGTCGTATCCACTACTTTGATCTTACTGACGCCTAACTCGCCGATCTGCTTGACTGCCGCCTTGGACAACGGCTCAAACGCGCGCGCGACTACAAGCCCCTTTTCCTGATCGACAGCGTCCTCTACGAGAACCTTGTTGGGAAGGTCTTCGCGCTTCTCCGCCTCTTTAACGCTGAGTTCCTCAACTTCATAAAACAGCTTGAGAATCTCTTCGTCTGTGCCCCGCGTCTTGTCCTGACTGTCTTTGCCTCTGGATTCGCTCTCCAAGAATGCGAGGGCGCGGAAAAGTGTTGTCGTCAGAAACTTGCGGCGGCGTTTCTTCCGGTCCAGATAGACGTAGAGCAAATCGCTGGTATCAAACTGTGCCTCGTACCAGGAGCCCCGGTCAGGAATAATGCGGAAGGAATGGAGAATCTTGCCATTCGGGTGCTGGGTAGCCTCAAAAGCCAACCCCGGGGACCGGTGCAATTGGCTCACGATTACGCGCTCAGCGCCGTTGATCACAAAGGTGCCTTGTGGGGTCATGAGCGGCAGTTCGCCCATGAAAACCTTCTCCTCTTTGACGGCCTTCCCTTCCTTCAGTAAGAAGGTGACGTGCAAGGGCGCGCCGTAGGTCAGGCCCTCCCTCAAACACTCCAGCCAGGTCACTTTCGGCTCCCCGATTTCATAAGAATGGAAATCGAGAACGCATTTCCCATCGTAGCTTTCGATGGGAAACACTTCGGTAAACACAGCTTGGAGCCCCAAATTCTTACGTTTGGAAGGGACAACCTCGCCTTGGAGAAAATCTTTGTACGAATTGGTCTGCAATTCGATCAGGTTGGGCGGAGCGATAATCTCCTTGATCTTACCGAAGCTAATCCGTTCAGTTGCTCGCGTTGGCATTTGGGCTTTAATAAATGGCTGGCATCACGGCCAAACCGTTGTTTACAGGTAAACGACACAAGGCAAGAACGCGGCGTTCAAGCGCGAACTTGCCGAGACTCAAGCCACCCGGGGTGGCGTCGCTAATGTCTTTCTTACTAATCTAGAACTTTCGTTGCGCTGCTTAAGGCAAATCAGGGGCGTCGGGCATTAACCGCCGCCCCATAGGGTAGCCGCCTACTTTACTTCGACCTTGCCACCTGCATCTTCAAGTTTCTTTTTGGCAGCGTCAGCCTCAGCCTTGCTGGCCCCTTCGAGCACAGGCTTCGGGGCGCCTTCCACCAAGGCCTTGGCTTCCGCCAGACCGAGGCCGGCCTTGACCTCGCGCACTGCCTTGATCACGGAAATCTTCTTGTCCGCGGCCACCGAAACCAGAATGATGTCAAACTGGGTCTTGGCCTCGGCAGCCGGAGCGGTGGCGCCAGCTCCCGGGGCAGCGGCGGCAACCGCGACGGGCGCGGCGGCTGAGACACCCCATTTCGATTCAAGTTCCTTCACCAGGTCGGCGATTTCAATCACCGTTGCATTACTCAACTCTTCTACGATTTTTGTTTTGTCTAGAGCCATATTACCTTTCATTTCGTCTCGTCGCCGCCCGCGGCCGCGGGCGGATTATGTTCGCTGCCAGCAAACCGACGATTTACGTTGTTGTTTGTTTGTTCCCGCCCCCTCTTGGCTTGGAAGAGGGCGAAATTGTTGTCGTCAGTCCGCCGCCGGCTTGGCCGCTTCGGCATCCTTTTCGGACCGGGCTTGCAGCACGCGAGCCATCTGGCTGGCCGGCGTGTTCAACAACCTGACCAAGGTGGCCGCGGGAGCGCTAAACTGACTGAGCAGCTTGGCGCGCAACACCTCCAGCGAAGGCAGGTCCGCCAGCAACATGATCTCCGCCTGATCGAGCCGCTGGTTGTTCAGATAGCCAAACTGCATCTTCAGGCGGTCCAGTTCCGTTCCGAAGGTCTTGATTACTTTCGCCGCGGTGGAAATGTCGCGCTGTCCTGTAACGACGGCCAGTTGCCCCCCCAGCGCGCCGTTCAAGTCGCCGACTCCGGCTTCCTTGGCGGCGATCCGAAACACCGAGTTCTTCACCACGTGGATTTCCGCACCGGCCTTCCCGAGACGCTTGCGCAACTCGGTCAATTGGCTCACTTTCAGACCCCCGTAATTCACCACAATGAAGAACGGCGAGGCGTTCAACCGGGTCAGGTACTCTTTCGTCAGGTTTTGCTTTTCGGGACGCATGTTCGGTTAAATTCGTTATGCTGTTAAGTAGAGCAATCGCTCAGGCGGAGAATTCCTTCAGGTCCACACGCACCGGCGGACTCATCGTTGCCGAGAGGGAGCATGATTGAATATAGGCCCCCTTGACGCTATGCGGTCGGGCTTTGGCCACCGCATCAATGACCGCTCGGGCGTTCTCCTCAATTTGCACCGCATTGAACGCGATCTTGCCGACCGGCACGTGGACATTGCCCGCCTTGTCAGTCTTGAATTCGACTCGTCCGGCCTTGACTTCCTTGACCGCACGCGCGGTATCGTCGGTCACTGTGCCGGTCTTCGGGTTGGGCATTAGTCCTCGCGGACCAAGCACCTTGCCCAGCTTTCGCACCTCGCCCATGGCTTCAGGAGTGGCGATCGCCACATCAAAATCAGACCAACCTTCCTGGCACTTTTTGATCATGTCCTCGAATCCGACGTATTCGGCGCCGGCACTCCTGGCCGCTTCAGCCCCGGGGCCGCCCTTGGCGAAGACCAGCACGCGAACCGTTTTGCCGCTGCCGTGCGGCAGCGGGACTGTGCCACGAACCATCTGGTCGGATTGCTTGGGGTCAACCCCCAGGCGGAAAGCCAACTCCACGGTTTCGTTGAACTTCGCTTTCGGAAATTTAGTTAGAACTTCGACGGCTGCCTTCAGGGGGTAGGCCTTCTTGCCGTCCACCAGTTCGAGTGCTTTGTTGTATCGCTTGCTTGGCATTTGCTTTGGTTGCGGTTCAATCGAGCATTGGCTCTCCCGCGGTCATGTGTGTGTGGTTCTTATGGTATCGGGCAGTTCTTCAACCGACAACTTCTATGCCCATACTACGGGCGGTGCCGGCAATAACACGGAACGCCGCTTCCTCAGACGTCGCGTTCAAATCCTTCAGCTTGAGCTTTACTATGTCCAGGACCTGCTTGCGGGTGACCTTGCCCACCTTTTCCTTGTTCGGCTCCTTGGAGCCGGCTGTGATGCCCGCGGCTTTCTTCAGCAAGACGGACGCCGGGGGTGATTTAGTGATGAACGTGAAGGACTTGTCCTGATACACCGTGATCACCACTGGAACGATCATGCCGGGTTGGTCCTTAGTCTTGGCGTTGTATTCTTTGCAGAACGCCATGATGTTCACGCCGTGCTGCCCCAACGCCGGACCAACCGGCGGCGCCGGATTCGCCTGCCCCGCAGGGATCTGTAGTTTAATTATTCCGGTAATCTTCTTTGCCATAGTCTAAAACTTGTTCTGTTACCATGCAGCCGCAAGACCGAGCTGGCGAGCAGCTCTCCTCGCACGCCACGTACGCGTTAACCTTTTTCCACCTGCCAGTATTCCAGCTCAACGGGTGTGTTGCGCCCGAAGATATTGACGGTCACCTTGAGTTTGCCCCGCTCGGGCTCAACTTCTTCAATCACGCCGCTAAAGTTGAGGAAGGGACCATTATTGATTTTCACCGTTTCGCCGACCTCAAAGCTGACCTTTGGCTTCTCGTGCTCCTCCGAGGCCGAGATCTGGCTCTTGATCGCTTCGACTTCTTCTGTCGGCGTGGGGGTCGGCGGCTCTCCGCCGACGAAGCCGATCACGCCCGGCGTTTCCTGAATGAAATACCACGGCTTCTCGATGATACGGTTGTCTTCATCCAACAAAGCCATATCGACAAACACATAGCCCGGCCAGAGCTTGCGAGTGGAGACGGTCTTCTTCTGGTTCCGCACCTCTACCACTTTCTCCATGGGAACCAGAACTTCTTTAATATACTCGCCCATTTCCTCTGGCTTAATGCGCTTCTCAATACTCTCCCGGACCTTCTGTTCCTGGCCCGAGAGGGTGTGGATGATAAACCACTGGCTTCGCATGGCTCTAGAGTTTGAAGAACATGAACAACCGGAAGAACACCTGATCAACCAGCACGATAAAACCGCCTAGAAGTATAATAGATATGGTCACCACCACCGTCGAACCTTTCAACTCGCTCCAGTTCGGCCAAGTGCATTTGCGCAACTCCTCGCGCGTCTGCTGCACGTAGTTGGTCAACTGCATCAGGTAGCCCTTTCGCCAGCAATAAGCGAAGACAGCCCCGATGATCCCAGCCCAAATCAGCAGTTTTATCATATATCGTTCGTCACAGTCTTATCCTATCTTGGCGGAGAGGGAGGGATTCGAACCCCCGTCGGCCGTTAAGCCGAAGCGGTTTTCAAGACCGCCGCGATAGACCACTCTGCCACCTCTCCGGTCCCGCAACGCGGGTTTTGGCAGGGCGGGAGGGACTCGAACCCCCAACCGACGGTTTTGGAGACCGCTACTCTACCAATTGAGCTACCGCCCTACTGCCATCGAGTATCGCATTGCCAAACAAATACAGAGGCGAGGGAGCGACCCTCGCCTTCCCGGCATTCTCCAAAGGTCCGCTATTCGATCACCTCTGTCACCCGCCCCGCACCGATGGTGCGGCCGCCTTCGCGGATTGCAAACCGCTGGCCTCTCTCCATCGCCACAGGGGCGATCACTTTTACCACCACCGACACATTGTCACCCGGCATCACCATTTCGACCCCTTGCGGGAGGGTCACCGTGCCAGTCACGTCCGTCGTGCGGAAGTAGAACTGCGGGCGGTAGTTGCTGAAAAACGGCGTGTGCCGCCCGCCTTCTTCCTTCGACAGCACGTAGACTTCCGCCTTGAAGTGGGTGTGCGGCGTAATGCTGCCGGGCTTGGCCAGCACCATCCCACGCTCGACTTCGTCCTTCTTTGTGCCGCGCAGCAGTACGCCGACATTGTCGCCGGCGTTTGCGGAATCGAGCAGCTTGCGGAACATCTCGATGTCCGTCGCCACCGTCTTGCGGGTTTCCTTCAGCCCGACAATTTCAACATCGTCCATGCGCTTGAGCAGACCGCGCTCGACACGGCCCGTCACCACGGTGCCGCGGCCTTCAATGTTGAACACATCTTCAATGCACATCAGGAACGGCTTGTCCACCTCGCGGGTCGGCAACGGGATGAAGGCATCAATCGCCTCCATCAGCTCCTGGATGGACTTCTCGCCTTCCGGCTCTCCCGCCAGCGCCTTTTTGGAACTGCCGCGCACCACCGGAGTCTTGTCCCCGGGGAATTCATACTTGCTCAGAAGGTCCCGCACTTCCATCTCCACCAACTCGAGCAATTCCGGATCGTCCACCAGATCCACCTTGTTCAAATAGACGACGATGGCCGGAACGCCAACCTGGCGAGCCAGCAGGACGTGCTCCTTGGTCTGCGGCATCGGACCTTCCGCGGCATCCACCACCAGGATGGCGCCGTCCATCTGGGCCGCCCCGGTGATCATGTTCTTGATAAAGTCGGCATGCCCCGGGCAGTCAATGTGGGCGTAATGTCGCTTGTCGCTTTGGTATTCGACGTGCGAGACGGCAATTGTCACCGTCTTGGTCTCATCGCGCACCGTGCCGCCCTTGGTGATGTCGGCATAAGAGATCGGCGTCGCCAGGCCCTTCTTGGCTTGGGTTTGCACAATTGCAGCAGTTAACGTGGACTTGCCGTGGTCAATGTGCCCAATCGTGCCGACGTTGACGTGCGGTTTCGTTCGTTGAAATTGCTCTTTTGCCATTTTGTCTCCTGATGATGTTGTTGTCTCTGTGTTTCTGCTGCTTACGCGGCTCGTTCTCGCGATGTTACGATTTTGTTACGTTATTATTCTGTCTTGCGCCATCTGGCGCGCTGCTGGAGCCCATGATCAGGATTGAACTGATGACCTCGTCCTTACCAAGGACGCGCTCTACCAGCTGAGCTACATGGGCGCCGGCCAATATTCTTACTTGATCCTGATGCCAAAAAGCGACAAAGACCCCTTGCCCCCGACTTCCCATTAAAAAAGCTCAGGAGCCAACGGTTTTCGACTTTTTCCGGCCCAACGACTGCGGGAAGCTACGAAACTTCCATACCCCTGTCAACGGCTTTCCAGCTTTTTTTTGAAGTTTTTTCAATGGGAGGTCAGCCTCCCGAAATGTCGCCCATTCCTGCTGAGAAATAGTGGGGAATCCCAGCCGGGCGGGGTGGAGAATTACCAACCGGATTCCATCGCAGAATTGCGTCAAATGGGCCCCCTTTTGGACGACTGCCCATATTCCGAGGGGCGGAGACAACCTTCCACACCCCAGCCGTTTCCCTGGCCAGCTCAGGGCTCCGACCTCCAAGTCCCCTCTGCCAGCGGCCGCAGCGCCCCAATCCACATGGCTGGTGGGTCCGTGGCATCAGCCGTCGGCGTATCCGACTCCGCGCAATTGCCTGCTGTAGTCCAATCCGATAGCATCGGCCGCGAAATCAGCCAGCTAACCGATCCGCTCCAAATGAAACTGCTCAGCGCCTTGTTCTTGGTCCTCTTGCTGCCCATTTGCGCGCAGGCTGAAGACCTCTATCACATCCGCCACCTGTCCGAGGGGGAACTCACGCAGACCTACGCAAGACTCCTGCTGGACGCCTGCCGCCACGCGGACAGGGTGTGGCAGGACTCCGCAACCGATCCCCACGCCGGTTACTGGGGCACGGGCCGCAGCGACCAGATGAACGAAGGCATTCGCGCCATCTCCGGCATGGTGCTGACCTGTGGCGCGCTGCTGAAATACTCCGATAACCTGGATGCTCCCGAACGTCATATCCGTTTCCGCCAAGCCACCCGGGCTATTCACTACGCCGTCTCCACCCACCGCACCGGCACGGCGAAATGCACGGACGGCAAGCCCTGGGGCGGCAGTTGGCAGTCCGCCATGTGGGCCGCCACGCTGAGTTTCGGGGCCTGGCTGCAGTGGGAGGAGATTGATCCTAAGCTCAGGATGGGCGTCGAGCGCGTTATCGCGTCCGAGGCCGATCGGTTCCTCGACCGCCGGCCACCGGGCGAGCGCTCAGGCGACACCAAGGCCGAGGAGAATGGCTGGAACATGGTTTGCCTGGCGGTTGCAGCCAACCTGGTTCCCGCCCATCCCCACGCGACCGCCTGGCATGAGAGAGCCATTGAGTACATGGTCAACACGCTCTCGGTGCCGCAGGATGCCCAGGAGAAGCGGTTGGTGGACGGACGCCCGGTGAGCGACTGGTTCGCCGGGGCGAACCTGCACCCGGACTTCACGCTGGAGAACCACAACATGTTTCACCCCAGCTACATGGCATGCAGTTCCTATTTCATGACCCAGGCCGCCATGTACTACACCTACGCCCGGCGCCCGATCCCCCAAGCCGCAACCCACCACCTGCTGGACACGTGGGGAATGTTCCGCACGCTTGTGTTGCCTTCGGCCGAGGTCGCCTACCCGCAGGGCATGGACTGGGAACTGCACGGCCTGCCCTGTATAAACCTCTATGCGTCACTGGCGGCCCGCCACAGGGACCCCCTGGCTGCGCGATCCGAGCAGAACATCCTGCAATACATGCGCGCCTGGCAAAACATGTGCCACGGCGACCTTGCCGTCCCCGGCTCGCGCCTCGGCTTCACCCGCCACGCCATCTGCGCCGAGCAAGCCGCCTACGCCTTCCTGGCCCACAAGATCTTCGGCCCGCCCGCCGCCATGCTCTCCTCCCACAAAGCCGCCGCCAAACTTCAGGGCGTCTGGCAGCACCCTTACGTCGAGTTCATCGCCCACCGCACGGACAGCAAGTTCGCCTCCTTCTCCTGGAAGAACCGCGTCATGGGCCTCCTCGTCCCCATCGGCCCCGGCCACGACGCCAACCCCTTCTTCACCGTCCCCATCCCCAGCGGCTTCGTCGGCTCCTTCGAACTTACCCCCAAAGGCGACACCACCGCCAAACCCCTCGACCACGTCTGGGCCGAAACACCCAACGGCTTCGAAACCACCGGCTCCCTCCTCCTCAACGGAGGCCGCCTCAAGCAGACCCTGCGCGTCACCTCTGTCGGCAGACAAACCCTCATCTACCAGGACCGCGTCATCGCCCTCACCAACCTCTTCCTCACCCGCGAACTCGGTGTCCCCCTCGGCATTGAGAGCGACCAAGTCAGCGGCGGCCAGCGAGTCGTGCACTACCGCAACGGCACTGCCACCTTCCGCTGGGGCAGCCCGCGCTCGCCACTCTCCCTGCCCGGCCCGTGGGCCAACATAGACAGCCGCCTCGGCGTCGTCATGGTCGCCGGCTCCGACCTGAGCTACCACCAGGCCGCCGGCTACGATCCCCACACCGGCGTCTGCCCCGACATCCTCTACGCCTCCTGGTCCCACCGCCCCCAGCACTTCAACGCAGGTGACCTGGTCGCCCACCGAATCATCCTGTTCTTCGTCGAGGTCTCCCCCAGCCAGACCACCTCCCTCTCCCAATCCTTCCTCATCGAAGACAAGGGCTCTCCCCCCATGCTGCGCCTCAAATTCCCCGAAGGCGGCTACGCCCGCATCCCCCTCCTCTGACTTGGAACCAGAAATTAGGTATTGCAGTCCGTCGGCAGGGACGCATAATTAGGATGGCGTTTGGGCCGCACGGAGTCTTGGGCCGCAAACCTCGGTCCCCCGCGTCCCGTTGCCAGTACTGCACACAATCCAGTAGTAGGCAAAGCGTTTATGAAAAAGACATTCGCCCTCCTGGTGCTGATTATCACCCCCGTGATCGCCTCCGCCCAGGGGACGGTTAGCCTGGCAAACCAAACCGGCCTGGTGAAGCAATGGACCAGCTTGACCGATCCGACGCTGATCAGCGTTCCCAAAAGCGGGGGCTACGTTCAGCTCCTCGCGGCCCCACAAGGCACTCCCCTCCCGAGCCCGCTCGCGTGGCAGCCCGATCCTGATGGCACTTTCGTCCCGAATTGCACTAGCCTGGCGGCATTCCTGGCGGCAAACCCGGGCTGGGCCGCCGCCACCAATTCTAGTGGCGCTGTTCCCGTCCTCATTGCGGTTGGGCCCGGACTCTTCAGTGGCGGCACTTTCACCATCGGCAACATCGCGCCCGGCGCGCCGGCCAACTACCTGCTGATTGGCTGGACTGGGAGTTACACCTCCTTTGACGCTGCCTTGGATGCCGCACTGTATGGCGGCCCGGGTAGCCCTTTTCTCGGCGTATCGGCTGTCACCACAACTACTACCGGCAATCCCTTGTCCACCCCAGCAGGAACTCCTGTGAACCTGAGAACCACGTTCGCCGGCATGACCCTGGCGCCGGTCGTGGGGGCTAGCGGACCCTGGTTTCCTGTTGGACCGCCGCCTAACCAGCAGGTGACGCTGGGCGACACGGCCACGTTCACCGCGGTGGTGCAGTCAACGCCACCCGCAACTTTCCAATGGTCGTTCAACGGCACTAACATCGCCGGAGCCACCTCGACCAGTTACACCATCACCAACGCCCAGTATGCCGATGCGGGGACCTACACCTTGCTGGCCACCAATCCCTTCACCCATTGGACCGCCAGCGCCTCGCCCGTGTTGGAGGTGCTACCTCCAACCTATCCGCTCAATCTGACCACACCCGGCGGCGGCAGCGTCACCGCCGACGGGCAGATCCTGGCTCAGCCCACCTTCTTCCCCACCGGCAGCGTGGTCACGCTCCAGGCGGTTCCAAGCAACGGCTGGAGTTTCGTGCATTGGCAAGGCGATGCCAGCGGCACGAACAACCCACTGGGCTTGACGATGAACAACTCCAACCAGGTGCAAGGGATATTCGGAACCGCCGTCGGCACCAACGTCCTGGGCCGCGGCAGTATCGCGCTGAGCCAGACCAACCCGGTGCCCTTTGGAACCGTCCTCGCGGCAGACGCGCAGCCCGCGGCCGGCCGTTATTTCATCGTCTGGAACGGTGCAGCCAGCGGAACCAACAATCCAACCACACTCTTGGTCACCAATCCCGCGCCCACAGTGCGCGCCCTGTTCTCGACTGTGCCCCCGGACCGGTACCCGCTAAGTGTTGTGATGATCAGCAACCATGCCGCGCTCGTGCTTACGGGAGTGGTTGGCAACGTCCGCGAGATCTCCTTCTCGCCCGAACTGGCCGCGACCAACCTTTGGACCTCCTTGACCAACCTCACGCTCCAGCACCCAATCCAGATCTGGACAGACACCAGTGTTGACGCCCTGACCCGCAGCCACCACTACTACCGCGTCGTGCCGGTGCCTTAAAGGTCCATCAAACACCCGCTCTGGCCCCCTGGGCGACACCACCGCACTACCACGGTATTGCTGCGGGGGGGGACACGGGGGAGACACGGCTCCTTTCGCTATGGCTTCCCTATGGCTTCGCTATGGCTTCCCTATGGCTTCGCTATGGCTTCCCTATGGCTTCGCTATGGTTTCCCTATGGTTTACGCCTCTTTCGCGCTCCCGCGCCCGCCGGCGCCGGCAGGCACAATCGCACCCATTACTTGGACAATGCTCCCCGTGTAATCATTCAGCTGTTGGATGCGAATAAACGCCTTCCTGCCCGCCGCCGGCACCCCATACTTCGCGACATACTGCCGGGTGATGTCGCTCATCCCCCCAATCGGAGCCGGCAGCAGGCCAATCCGAACCAACTTCCTCCAGACCATCACCCCCGGGCTGACAGGGTGCTAGCTAGAGACCATGACGCCCTCCGCCATTCCACCGGCCAGATGCAGCCTCAGCGCCATGCGCCCGCCGCTGTTGGCAATCTCGAACCGCGCCATCGGGATCGGCTTGAAGCTTCCCGGCCCCGGCGGCCAGGTGAGCCGCTCCTGTCCCAGGGCCAGCCGCCACGAATTGACCTTCACGAAAAGCCGTTGGCCGCTGCGGCGGCGCGAGCGGGCCGCGACGCCGCCCCGCCGGTCCTTGCGCGCCGCATCGTTCCACGCCTGCCGTTGCTCCTCCGTAAGATTATTCCAGGCTAACGACAGCGTCCGCATGTCCTCTCGCGAACGACGCTGCTCCGCCGTGGCTCTCCTCCTGCGCGCGCCGGGCTTATGCTGCTTCCTGGGCACGGCAATTCAACTCTTCGCTCCCGCCTGCCGGTTGAATTCCTCGATCAACTGGTCGAAATACACCACCTCGTCCTCGAACAGAGCACGCCAATACTCCGGGTCCCATTGCTGGTTGAGTTCCTGGGCGGTCTTCCCCTGCTGCTCCACCCAAGTGTAGTACTTCAGGTTGTGGATTGCCTTGCGTTCCGGGTAAGTCAGTTCCTTGAAGTAAGCCACTGACTGGTGCGCCAGGGGGGCAGCATAGTCCGCCACCGCATCTTTGCTCCGATAGGCGCCCCGTTCCTCGCCCAGTTCCTTGAGCCGCGACTTGTACATGTCCGTCGAGTCGGTAAAAACGGTGAGGATCACGTCCTGCTCTCCCAGTTCGAAGTACTTGGCGGTCTTGATCGCCGCGAGCAGGTTGCAGATGCTGGATATGCCCAGCCAGGCCAGCTTCTCCACCTGCCGCTCGTCGGCGCCCAACGAGACCAGGTGGTCCCGCCCCGCCGGCTCGTTGAACAGGCGCAGGATCCTCATGCAATCCTCGTCGTCAATCGCCGTCACCACGTCGGTATTGCGCACGTTGTGGACCCACGGGACATGCTTGTCGCCGATCCCCTCGATGCGATGGTCCCCGAAGCCGTTCCGGAGCAAAGTCGGGCATTGGAGCGCTTCGGTGGCCACAACCTTCAGTGCGGGGAACCGCTTTTTGAGAAAATCACCTGCCCCGATGGTGCCAGCGGAGCCCGTCGCGGAAACGTAAGCTGCCGGGCGAAGGCGCGCGTTGGCGGAGTCGCCCAATACTTCCTCCAGCGCTGGCCCCGTGATGTTGTAGTGGAAGATCGGGTTCCCGAACTCATCGAACTGGTTGAAGATCATGTTGAGCGGATCCTTCTTCAGCTCCCAGCACTTGTCGTAAATCTCCTTCACGTTCGATTCGCAGCCCGGGGTGGCAATGACCTCGGCCCCTATCTGCTTGAGCCACTCGAACCGTTCCCGGGACATCTCCGCTGGCAGGATGGCAATCGCCGTGCACCCCAGCAGCGCGCAATCGAAGGCGCCGCCGCGGCAATAATTTCCCGTGGAGGGCCAGGCGGCTTTATGTTTGTCGGGATCGAATTCACCGCTCACCAATCGCGGCACCAGACAGCCGAAGGCGGCGCCGACCTTGTGCGCGCCCGTGGGAAAGAACCTGCCCGTCAGGCCGATGATCCGCGCCTTAACGCCGGTGATCGCGGTCGGAATTTCCAGGTAGTTCACCCCGCTGTACAGGCCTGAGTTAACGTCGTTCTTCCAGGTGATGCGGAACAAGTTGACGGGACTGACATCCCAAAGGCCAACGCCTTTAAGCCTGGTCGTGACTGAGGGGGGGATCAGCTCCGGGTGACGGAGCTCTTTGAATGTCGGAATGCGCACCCCGCGTTCGCGGCAGCGCGCCGCAGTCTTCTTGATGACTTCCGGGTAGAGGCGTTTGATGATTCTAGAAGTGGTTTGATTGCACATAAGTTAATCCCGCTAATCACGCTGAATACACAACAGCTGGTTCCCGACACGTCGCTGCATTGCCAGTAGCCACTTTCGCACTTCGTGGCACCGCAAGTAATCATCAATTAACGGCGGGTTTTGGCCTTCACGAAATGAACTTCCTCAATACCGCCGCGGCATCTTTAAACCGGGCCATCAGGATCATGGCGGCGATGACAAAGGGCTTGTAGCTGGCCTCCTGATACGTAGCGAGCCGGTAATGCTCGAACACTTCCTTAGCAACCTCGCCTTGCGCGCAGCTCACGCCCGAGATGTCGGCCGGCAGGCAGTGCATATAGAGCGCCTCGCCCCTGCGGGTCAGCTTCATCTTTTTGGCATCGCACTCCCAGTCCTTGTGCTTCGCGTTGTTGGCCAGGCACTCTTTCTCGAGTTGCTTGAGCCCTTCCCTGTCGCCCTTGTGCAGCAACGGCGTCCGCCGTTGCATCACTTGGTAAGGAGCCCAGGACTTTGGGTACACCATATCGGCGTCTTTGAATGCCATTTCCATGCTGGAGGCGACCTCAAACTTGCCCCCGCTCTTGCGGCTGTTTTGCTTCGCCAGTTCAACCACCTCGGGAATCAAGCCGTAGCCTTCCGGGTAGGCAAGCGACACCTCCATCCCGAAACGCGTCATCAATCCGATCACGCCCTGCGGCACCGAAAGCGGTTTGCCGTAGCTGGGTGAGTAGGCCCACGTCATCGCAATCTTCTTACCCTTGAGCTTATCCAATGATCCGAAATGCCACTTGAGATGCAAAAGGTCCGCCAGGACTTGGGTTGGATGGTCCACGTCGCATTGCAAGTTAACGACGCTCGGGCGCTGGTGCAGAACGCCCTTGTCAAATCCCTCCTGCACGGCTTGGCCGACCTCGCGCATGTAAGCATTGCCCTCACCCAAGTACATGTCGTCGCGAATGCCGATGACTTCGGTGAGGAAGGAGATCATGTTTGCCGTCTCCCGCACGGTCTCGCCGTGGGCAATCTGCGACTTCTCCTCGTCCAGCTCCGAGAGCCCCAGCCCGAGGGCGTTAACCGCGGAAGCGAAGCTGAAACGTGTCCGCGTGGATTTGTCCCGGAAAATCGAGACTGCGAGCCCGGTTTCAAACACCCGGAACGGTTTGCGCGCCTTGTGCAGTTCCCATAGGCATTCAGCAACCAGCAAGAGCGCCTGAATCTCGGCATCGCACTTCTCCCACGTTAGCAGGAAATCCTTGCCGTAAGTTTCCGTTCGCAGTTCCTGGAGCCTGGCGATCTGTGTCCTGAGCATATTCAGTTTGTCGTGTCCTATTTGTAGACCTTGGTCCAGGCGGCGAGTTGGCCGTTGGGGCCGAAGGTCAGGCGCAGGAAGCGGTTGGGCGAGGTGTGAGCGGTAACGGGGCCGGCATAGAAGGGCCAGTAAGGATCCGCGCTTCCATAAACATAAGTGGAGCCGCGGCTGACAAGCCATTCGGCAACGACGGCGCCGTCGGCCAGCTTGGCCTGCCGGTCAGGCGGCCCCATGTCCACCACGGCCTGGTCATAAGTATAGTGACCGATCCGCGCGGGCCAATCCACACGCTGAGTGGCACAGCCCGCCAGCCACAGCGTGACGCAAAGCCAAGCCATGATCCGAATAGTCGAGCCGGTGATAGCGAATGCTGTCTTCATGGAGCAATATAGATCTGTGGGGAACTGAACCCCATCGAACGGCCTGCGTCAATGACAGAACACCTGTCGCCTTCTCATCGCAGGGCCACATCAAGCTCGACAATCCGTTGGCAGGGCCGCCTGGCCGAGGTGCCCGATTCCGCGCAGGCACGGACGCTTCGGCGGAACGTCCCTCCTAAACCGGGCTTCATCTTGACGGAGCACGGCCAGCAGAATCCAACCCTCCGGCCGCCTGGCGCGCGGCAGTCCGGGCCAAGGCCCGGTTTCGTGGTTTCACCGGGCTACTCGGGCGAAGCCTTCGCAATGGCCTCGACAATCTGCTGGTAGCCGGTGCAGCGGCAGAGGTTGCCGGAGATAGCGCGTCGGATTTCCGCCTCGGTCGGCCGGGGATTCCAATCCAGCAGGGCCTTGGCGCTCAGCAGCATGCCCGGCGTGCAGAAGCCGCAGTGGGCGGCATCGTGGTCGAGAAATGACTCTTGCAGAGGATGGAGTTTGCCGTTTTGGGCCAGACCTTCCACGGTCAGGACCTCTCGGCCAGCGATTTGTGAGGCCAGCACCAGGCAAGAATTGACCGGCGCTCCGTCGAGCAGGACCGTGCACGCGCCGCACTCACCTATTTCGCAGCCGCACTTGGTGCCCATCAACCCCACATGGTCACGCAGCAAGTCGAGCAGCGTCGTGTTGGCGGGGACTGTAAGAGTGTGCGGAAGTCCATTGATCGTGATGGTGATGGAAGTCTCGGTGGCAGGCCGCGCTGGCCCGAGCGCGCCAGGGGCAGGCATAGGGGGCTTCGCCGAGACCGCCTCACGACGGTCCGCTCGGCGAGCGGGCCCTGCCAGCTTTGCAGGCGCGGACGATTGGGGCGCAGGGTTCGCGGCACAGTCCTGCAGTGCCCGCCGCACCAGGACCGCGATTACCGGCTCTTTATACTCGGTGGACCAGCGCCGGCCCGTGGCTTTGATCATCTCCTCGGAGACCTTCTGGCCGGCGGCAGCGAAGAGCTTCGGCCCGGGCTTCTCCCCGATCAGCATCCGCTCGGCCTCCACCACCCGCTGCCACGTCGGAAAAGCCGCGCCCGGAACGATCCGCGCCTCGGCAATCCTGCCGCTCTTGTTTATTCGGAGGACGGCTGCCACGCTGAGGCGGGAGATCGAAAGCGCGTTGCGACGGCCCAGCTTGATGAATGCGCTGCGCACGCCTCGACCGAGCTTGGGAAATCTGATGCCGGTTAGGAGTTCGTCTGGCTTCGCCTTCGTCTGATAAGGTCTGACGAACAGGTCCGCCAGCGGCAGCTCCCGACAGTCCGACCTGGACTGCAGCGTCACAGTCGCCCCCAGGGCAATCAGCGGGGGCGCGGTATCCGCACACGCAGCCGCATTCATGACGTTGCCGCCCACCGTTCCACGCTCCCGGATTTGCGGAGACCCGATTGCCGCGGCCGCGACGCCCAACAGCGGGGCGAACTTTCGCACCACCTCCGACCGCACCAGATCAGCGTGGGTGGCCAACGGGCCGATGGTGATGTCATCGTCCGATTCGGCGATCCCACTGAGTTCAGCCACCCGGGATATGTCCAACACGATTCTGGGCGCCATCTTCGATCCGCGTCGCAGCTCGATCAGCAGATCCGTTCCGCCCGCCAGGATGCGGGTCTCCGCCCCATGCCTAGCCAGCACGCTGCACGCCTCAGCGATGGTCTCGGCGGCGATGTATTCGAACGGCTTCATCGGTCACCTCGCCCGAGTTTGCAGGAATCCCCTGCCATTACATCCTTCCGGACAGAGCCGCGCTCCCCTTTCCGGGTCAGCTTGTGCCCGAGCAGCACCCTTTCGAGCGTAGCCGGAATCTCGCAGATTCGCTTGCCGGTGGCGTTGTATATCGCATTCACGATGGCGGGCGCCGCAAGTTCGTTGGCGGGCTCCCCGATGGATTTTGCCCCGAACGGCCCCGCCGCGTCCGCGTTCTCGACGATAATCGCTTTGATCTTCGGCACGTCCATCGCCGTGGCGATCAGGTATTCGTCGAAGTTGACCTGTTTCGGCACCGACGCCTCGTAATCAAATTCCTCCAGCAACCCGTAGCCCAGCGCCATCGCTACGCCGCCGTAGATCTGCCCCAGCACGGTGCTGCGGTTGATCGCCTTCCCGACATCGTGGCAGGACACGAATTCCAGCACATCCACCTTGCCGATCTCAGCGTCCACTTCCACCTCGGCCACATTCGCGCCATAGACAAAAGTAAAGTAGGCCTCTCCCCTGCCCTCCTCCTCGTGCCAGGATGTCGGAGGGGCCTTATGCCAACCCAGGCCATGCATCGTCTTGCCCCGGCGAAAGCACTCGGCCGCCAACTCGGTAAACGACGCAAGTCGTTTGCCGCCCCGCTTCTCAATCAGGTAATCGCGCGCCAGGTCGCATTTGTCCGGAGCCGCTTTCACCATGTCAGCACCGACCTCCAGGAGTGTTGCCCGCACAATCTCCGCCGCCTTTTTCGCCGCCGAACCGCCCATAATAGTGCCCCGCGAGGCCACCGTCGGTCCTGAGTCTGGCACCCGGTCGGTGTTGGTGTTCAGGAATCGGATGCGATTCATGGAAACACCCAACACCTCCGCCGCAATCTGCGACATTTGCGTTTGCGCTCCCTGCCCCATGTCGGTAATGCCCGACGACACGATCACGCTGCCGTCGGTCTGCACCGAGACGATGGTGCCGGCCGCGTCCACCCCTTCAGCGCCCAGCGACACGCCGCGATAGCTGCAGGCCAGCCCGATGCCGCGCATTTTCCGCCCTGCCAGGGATGTGGCAGCGCCCTCGGACCGCGAGCCGGCCGCAGCGCGGTACTTCTTCCACTTCGCCTTGAAATCCGCCGCCTCAGCAGCTTTGGTCAGCACCTCGCGCAGGCTTACTTTGTGGGTCAGCCGTTGCTGCGTCGCCGTCACCGCGCCGTCCTTGAAACCGTTTTGCAGGCGAATCTCCAGCGGGTCCTTGCCCACCCGCTCGCCCAACTCGTCCATCATGGACTCGATGGCGAAGTTCACCTGCGGCGAGCCGAACCCGCGCATTGCTCCCGTGTAGTTGTTGTTCGTATAGACAGCATAAACGTCTGTCTTGACGTGCTCGCAGCAATAGGGCCCGGTCGCCTGGACCACCGAGCGCCACGTCACGAACTGGCTCATCGAGGCATATGCGCCCCCATCCGCGATGCACTTGATCTCCATCGCCGTGATGGAGCCGTCCTGCTTCGCACCCCACTTGTAATAGAGCACGTAAGGGTGCCGCTTGTAGGACTCCAGCATGGATTCCTCGCGCGTGTTGACCATCTTTACCGGCTTGCCCGTGGCCAGTGCCAGCAAAGCCGCCCGGCAGCACATGGAGGTCATCACCTCGTCCTTGCCACCAAAGGAGCCTCCCAGCGTGGCCTGGATGATCTCGACGCGGTTGAGATCCAGCTTCAGCGCTGCCGCGACCGATCGTCGGGTAGAGAACAGGTTCTGCACGCTGCCGGTCACCTTGACCCCGCCATGCTCGCCCGGCTCGGCCAGCACCGCCTCCGGCTCCAGGTAGGAATGCTCAATGCACGGCGTTGTGAACTTGCGCTCGATAACGAAATCCGCCTCGGCAAAGCCCTTCGCCACATCCCCTTTTCGCACCGTGTGATGCACGAAAGTGTTGTCCGCGCCATGAACCTTGGGCGCATCTGGAGCCAGCGCCGCTTCCGGGTCCGAGACCACCGGCAGCGGCTCGTATTCAACCTTGATAAGCCTCAGCGCGTCCTCGGCGATCTGTCTCGTCTTCGCCGCGACCAGCGCCACCCCGTCCCCCAGGTAACGGACTTTGTCCACGGCAAGGATTGCCTGGTTCTTCAGGACGATTCCGATGACCTTCTCGCCTGGGATATCGTCCGCCGTCAGCACCGCTTCGACACCCGCGAGCCGTTTTGCCGCCGACGTCTCGATGCGCATGATGCGCGCGTGTGGGTGCTCCGCGCGCAGCACCTTGCCGTAGAGTTGGTGGCCGGCGTTGTAATCGGCGGCGAACTTCGCCCGGCCGGTCACCTTGCCGAAGGCATCCACGCGCCTTTCGGCCTTACCGATGATCCGGTGACCGGTGTTCAATCTGCTTGGTTTGGTTGCTGATTTCAGGCCAACCAGTCTTGTGCAGCACTGTCTCGAATGCAATGCAAAGTAACAAGCACTCACACTCTCACAGGTGATTCGTGTCCTGCGGAAGAACTATCCCAAGTGGACTTAACGCCCCCGGCTCTGCACTCCCTTGAGAAGTAGCGGCAGGCATGGTCAGGCCGAAGTCAAATGAATTGCCTGCCGGTGGGCGAATCGGTTATAAGCAGCCCACGCAGCGGGAACTTGAAATCATCAGCCAAATCTATGAGGCATTCAGGCGCAAGGTTCGGGAATTTTCTCCTTGGCGTAGCTGTCATCAGCCTGGTCGGTTGGGCGGGTTCGGCCAGCGCGCAGTCTGGCGCCCGGAAGGCGGCCGCGGAGCAAATAGTCATCATCGGGTTGCAAGGCAGCGTAGAGGTCATGCCCACAGGCGCAACCGATTGGGTGCTCACCCAAACCAACCAAGCGCTTAAAGCTGCCTACCGGTTGCGCACCGGCCGCAACAGCCGTGTCTGGCTGCTCTGGTCGGACCACAGCGTGGTGAGTTTTGGAGAGTCAACCCTGGTCGAAATCCTGCCGCCGCAGGATCACTATGCCTTGCCGGGACTTCACATACTCCAGGGCCTGCTCTCGTTTTTCCATCGTGACAAGCCAGGCCGCATCCGTGTCATCACACGGGGGGCGGTGGCGGGGGTCGAAGGGACCGAGTTTGTGCTGGCGGTGAATGCGTCGGACAACCACGAGCGCGGGACGCTTTCGGTGATTGATGGCCAGGTCCAGTTGACCAATGAGCAAGGGACGCTCCTTTTGACCAACAACCAGCAAGGGGTGGCCGAAACCGGCAAAGCGCCGGTCCGCACTGCCGGGTTCGTCGCGAATAATATTCTTCAGTGGTGCCTCTATTATCCAGCCGTGCTCGACCCGAACGAACTGCGCCTTAGCCCCGACGAAGAGCAGGCGCTCAAGGAGTCCCTCGCGGCCTATCGCGACGGCGACTTGCTGCAGGCTATGGCCACATATCCTGCCGGGCGCATTCCCGGTTCCACAGCCGAGCAATTGTATTACGCGGCGCTGCTGCTCTCGGTCGGCCAAGTGGACCGGAGCGAAACAGCTCTGGCGGCCCTGCAACTCGGTGCCCCATCGGAATTGGCTGAGCGCCTGGCTCTTGCACTGCGCACACTCATGGCTGCAGTGAAGCGGCAGCCCAATCCCTCAACCATGAAGCCGCGGCTTGCCTCCGAATACCTGGCGGCGTCCTACTATGAGCAGTCGCGCGCGCAGGGTGATGAATCGCTGAAAGTTGCCCTGGACTTCGCCCGGAAGGCCACGCGGCTCTCACCCGATCTGGGTTTCGCCTGGGAGCGCGTGGCCGAATTGGAGTTTGGATTCGGCCATGCGAGCGCTGCGAAGCAAGCCCTGGACCGCAGCCTCCACCTGGCATCACGCAATGCCCAGACCCTGTCCTTGAGAGGCTTTTTGCTGGCAGGGCAGAACCGGCCCCGCCAAGCCGTGGAGTGGTTCAATCAGGCGATCGCCGTTGATCCGGCACTGGGTAACGCGTGGCTGGGCCGTGGTCTTTGCCGGATGCGCCGCGGCGACTCGACGGGGGGGGTGAAGGACCTGACGGTGGCCGCCGCTCTGGAGCCGCAGCGGGCTTTGCTGCGCAGTTACCTAGGCAAGGCTTACACGACAACGGACAGCTATCCCACGGCTGACAAGGAATTGAAACTGGCAATCAACCTGGACCGTCACGACCCCACCGCGTGGCTCTACTCCGCGCTGCTCAAGCAGCAGGAAAACCGGATCAACCAGGCCATCGGCGACCTGGAAGCCGCCCAGGAGCGCAACGACAACCGCAGCCTCTTCCGCTCGCGCCTCCTGCTCGACCAGGATCGCGCCGTCAGCAGCGCCAACCTGGCCTCGATCTACCGCGACGCGGGCATGACGGATGTGAGCGTGCGCGAAGCCTCCCGCGCCGTGACCTACGACTACGCCAACGCGGCAGCCCATCTCTTCCTTGCGGACAGTTACAATGCACTGCGCGATCCCACCCGCTTCAACCTCCGCTACGAGACGGTGTGGTTCAACGAACTCCTGCTGGCCAACCTGCTGTCGCCCATCGGCGGAGGACGGCTGGCGCAACACGTCTCGCAGCAGGAATACTCGCGACTCTTTCAAGCCGACGGGCTGGGCATCGCCAATTCCACCCTGGGCCGCTCCGATAACAGCTCGGTCAGAGAGCTAGTTTCCCAATACGGCACGTTCGGCGGGACCAGCTACGCCTTCGACCTCGATTACCAGAACAGCGACGGGGTGAGGCCAAACAACGATCTTAACAGCATCGAATGGTACACCACGTTTAAACAGCAGATCACTTCTCAGGATACCATGCTGGCCGTTGTCAAATTCGAGGACTACAGCTCCGGGGACAATTTCCAGTACTACGACCCCGACAACGCCCGACGCAACTTCAAGTTTGAGGAATACCAGCAGCCCATCGTTGTCGGCGGCTGGCACCACGAATGGTCCCCCAATAACCACAGCCTGCTGCTTGGCGGCCGCATCGTCACCGAGCAACGCTTTAGCGACACCGCCACCCCCCAGCTCGTACTGATCAAAGACAGTGCTGGCAACGTTATTGCTGCCGATGGCGCAACCCTCGATGCGTCTTATCGGAACGATATGGAAATCTACCTCGCCGAGCTGAACCATGTCTTGCAATCGGACCGCATCAGCCTTTCCCTCGGGGGTCGGTGGCAGGGTGGCTCCTTCGCCGCGGATTCCGTATTCAGCAACCCGGGGCAGCTCGGCTTTCTGTTCAATCCCCAAACCCCGTCCTCCTCGGACGAGGGCTTCCAACGCCTCACCGCCTACGGCTACCTCACCGTGGAACCCTTCGACCGCCTCTGGCTCATCGGCGGCACTGCTTACGACGACCTCACCTATCCGGGCAACTTCCGTCACCCCCCCCTTTCGCCAGGAGAATCCCACACCTGCCAGCTCGGCCCCAAAGCTGCCCTAGTCTGGAACCCGGTTTCACTGGTAACCCTTCGCGGCGCTTATACCAAGTCGCTCGGCGGCGTCAGCGCTGATGAAAGCTACCGGCTTGAGCAGACCCAGGTTGCCGGCTTCCCGCAAGCCTTCCGCAGCCTGATCTCCGAGTCCATCGTCGGCTCCGTCGCCGCCCCGGAGTACGAGACGTACTCTGCCGCCTTGGACTTCAAATTCCCGTCCGGCACTTACGTCGGCATACTAGTCCAGCGGCTCACCACCGATGTTGACCGCACAATCGGTGTCTTCTCCTGGACAAACGGAACTCCTCCGCTGGCCGCCTCATCCACAACCGAAGAACGGCTTCGCTACTATGAAGATTCCATCGGCGTCGGCATCAACCAGCTCCTTGGCCGATCGTTCGCGGTGGGCGCAAGCCTCAAGTACGACCGCGTGAAGTTCAATGACGACCTGCCTGGCGTGCCTGTGTCGGCCCTGTCCGCCGCCGACCGAACCGACCACGCGGAGCTCTACGAGACCACAGGTTATGTCCTATACAACCATCCTTCTGGCTTCTTCGCCCGCGCGGATGCGACGTGGTATCACCAGAACAACACCGGCGCTTTTACGCCGGGGCACGGAGACGACTTCGTCCAGGAAAACCTCTACCTGGGCTATCGGTTCCTGCACCGCCGCGCCGAGGTGATGTTTGGCATCCTGAACCTCTCCGATCAGGATTACCACCTATACTCACTGACCGCCTATCCGGAACTACCCCGCGAGCGCTCCTTCATCCTGCGATTGAACTTCATCTTCTGAGCATGCGGGAAGGTGAAGTGATGGAATGGCAGAGTGGCGAAACGGCAAAGCAATACCCAGGGCCAGTTCCTGGGGGAAGCTGAGGCCCTGGTAAAGCCCGCTCGCCGGGCGCAACTTCGGCCGGCGGCCCCGGCGAAACCGCCCTGCCTGGCATCCGTCGCGACCGGCCCGTTCCGGGCCTCCCCGGTTACCTGCTCGATTGCCTCGCGAAATCCTCCAACCGCTGCTTTACCTTCTGCAATGGGCGTTGCAGCTTCGCAAACCGCGGGTCCGCCAGCCACTCCTGCACCACCTGCAACGAAGCCGCGTCCCGGCTGGTCAACGCCGCGCGGTCGGGGGTGGGCGTCGAGGTCAGGAGATTGTGGGAGATCATGTAATTGGCGTTGGGGAACACCCCGGCGAACTGCGCCAGTTCCGCCGCGCTGCGCCCGGGGGCCAGCAGGTAACTCTCCAGCACCTGCCGTTGCTGCGGGTCGCGCACGTCCGCGCGGGCGAAATAGTCGGCCCGCGTCGCTTCCCGGCCCTGCATCATCTCCGGCGCCGCCTCCAGCGCCGAAAGAAGCTGGGACGCGTCGTTGATGATCATCCGGTCCAGGGCCAGATAGGCCGCATGAGACACGGCAGAATTGTCTTGTCGGCGAACCAGGTCGGCCAGGGCCGGGGCAAGGTTGGTGTCGCCCAGGAACACCGCTGCGTCAAATGCTTCGAGGTAACCCACCGACGGATCCCGCTGCCAGGGTTCGTATCGCAGCAGCTCGGCGATCTTCTGTCCCAGCAGAGCGCGCCCCGAAGGGCTCGTGTCCCCGACAGCCAAGCTGCGCAGCGCCACGGCCCACTCATCCGGCGAATCCATCCGGCTGAGAATGATCCGCGCGTAAGCCGCGGCAGCCGCAGGATCCAGGCGCCCCAATTGGTCCAGCAGGAAGGTCCTCAAAGTCGGCGCCTCGGTCAGCGAGCCGCCGCCGCCCACCTTGAACCCCTGACCTGTTGGCGCGTCGGCCTTGGAATCAAGGAGCTGACGAATGGCGGCCGCCGTGTCGTTCGCGGAGCCGCCAAGCAGCGCTTGCCGCAATACTGCCAGCGCCTGCTGTTTCCCGGCCGCGTCGGATGCGTTTGCCAAAGCCACCTTTGCCGCCCGCAATTGGTCTCCCAGTTCGGCCTTCGCCCCGCCCGCGGCCCCGGCCGCACCCGCCGGTGAAGTCACTTCTTGGGGGAGAGCGTTGGAGGAAACCAGAGCCGAGCCGCCAGGATCCGTGCCGCGCGACCGCCGCCAAACCACCAGCGCCAGCACGATCAACAGCACAGCCGCACCGCCATACCACTTTAGACCCTGGACGCGCATTTCTCTCTGTGACCATGAACTACCACGCCGCCAGCCGCCAGCCAAGTACAAACCCACGGCGGACGTTCCGTCAGCTACCGAGCATCGCCACTCAACCGCTCTGAGGGTATCCGGTCTAACACCCTGTCTTTGCGTCACTTAATTGCACATCTGCTGCACAAGTTGCCCAAACACGTATAGTTACCCAGCCAAAGTCGAAGCGATTTGGTCGAACGACGACTGGGATCAGACCGTGGCTCACAAAGAAGCCTCCTCTAGTCCAAACCGGCACCACACCGTATCCTCACCGTATCCACACCGTATCCACACCGTAGGTTCAATTACCTAACCCACTGGAGTCAGCCGACTTACGCGAATTCACGACTCCATCCGAAACAGCGTCTCCGAGGCTGCCAACGGCCGAACCCATCATAAGTGCGGCATCCGCCGGCCCGGTGGACCGAGAGTTGTTCAGCCAGCACGACGGCATAGCTTTTAGAGGGTTCGTCAGCCTAGCCGGTGAAGCAGGCTCCGGAGACCGGCTTCCGGGCGGTGTATTCGAAGCGGGGCAGTTTGAGATGGCTCATTTGGGTCCAGTAATGCGGGATGTCCTGTAGGTATTGGGTGTCGGTGGAGTGCCGAGCAAAGAGCCGCCAGAGCCTTTTGATGGAGCGCAGTTGCTTCTTAGTAGCAGGTTTCTTTTTGCGTGGGCGCACCAGACCCGGCTTTTAACGCAGAACTCGGACCATGGCGTTGGGGCTGCAAGGTAAGGCGAACTCGTGGTGGAGGCGTTCAGCGCCGAAGCCGGTTTGTCGGCGCAGTTTGACAATCTGGACTTCCCAAGTCGCAGAGATCTGCTGAGGGCAGTGCTTGGGCCGGCGGCTCCGTTCGGCCAAAGACCAAGGCTAGCCGGGCTGGTAACGACGCAGCTCATCCTTGCGCCGACTACTCAACACTTTGATCTTTACAGGGGGTCACGATGTGCCCAGCCCTTCCCAACTCAATGCCAAAACTCACTTGTTACCGGAAACCGCATTTGATATTATCCGGCTCAGGTAAGCTGTCGCCATGAAGATCCCTCCGCGCCCATGCTGCTGCTGCCGGATAGCTTCTGCAACAAGGAAGCAAGCCCTGGAACCTAAACTGAACTCACTCGTCCTTGCCGTCGCGTGCCTGACCTTACTTTGCTCCGCGCCCATTGGTCTGCGGGCCGCGACCATTGCCGTCACCAGCACCGCCGATAGCGGCCCGGGCACCTTGCGCAATGCACTGGCTGGCGCCGCCAATGGCGACACCATTGACGTCACCGGCCTCTCCGGCACGATCACGCTGACCAGCGGCCAACTGACTGTTTCCAATAGCGTGACCCTCCTCGGCCCCGGTGCCGGCACGTTGACCGTGAGCGGCAACCACGCCTCCCGCGTGTTCGACGTCACCGGCACCAACGTGACCATCCGCGGGCTGGCGATCGCCAACGGCCAGGGGGCCGTCGACGGCGCCGGCCTCAGGACCGGTGGTCCTGTGGGCAGCATCGTCACGCTCAGCGACTGCGTCGTCACCAACAACACCACGTCGCTCGGCAGCGCCGGCATCTTCAACAGCGCGGGGGTAACTCTAACCCTCAGCAACTGCACCATCGCCGGCAATAGTGCTCCGAGCGGCAACGCCGGCGGCATCTACAACGGCAATGGCACAGTCACCCTCACCGCCTGCACCGTCAGCGGCAACTTCGCCTACTATGTCGGCGGCGGGATCTTTAACGACGGGGCTGCGGGTGGCGCGACCCTGACGATCACCGCCAGCACCATCAGCAGCAACTCGGCGTATTCGGGTGGCGGCGTCCTCAACTACGGCCAGTCCGGCAGCGCGATGTTGACCATCAGCGCCAGCACGTTGAGTGGCAACTCGGCCTACTCCTACGGGGGCGGCGCCATCTACAACAACGGCTGGTCCGGAAACGGGACAGTGCGGATCAACGCCAGCACCATTAGCAGCAATTCGGCCGCGTACGGCGGCGCCATCTTCAACGACGTTTCCGGTGGTGTCGCCCTGGTGCAGATGGGCGACACGATCCTGGCCGCCGGCAGCCGGGGCGCGAACGTCTCCAACAGCGGCGGCACGATCACCTCCGCCGGCTACAACCTCAGCAGTGACAACGCGGCCGGCTTCCTCACCGGGCCCGGCGACCGGACCAACACCGACCCGCTGCTGGGCCCGTTGCAGGACAACGGCGGCCCGACGTGGACGCACGCGCTCCTGACGAACAGCCCGGCCATTGACCAGGGCAAAAGCAATGCCATCACCAACCTGGCCCGCGCCACGGACCAGCGCGGGCTGTCCAACATTTCGGACTTCCCGGCCGTCACCAACGCCGCGGGCGGCGACGGCAGCGACATCGGCGCTCTTGAGGTGCAAAACACCCCGGTGCCGTCCATCCCCGCCGCTGCCTACACCTTCAGTACGCTGGCGGGAAGGTCGTGGTGGGGCAGCGCCGACGGCGTGGGCGACCAGGCGCAGTTCAGCTATCCTAGTGGCATCACGGCGGACAGTGCGGGCAACCTCTATGTGACGGATTCCGGCAACAGCACGATCCGGAAGATTACCCCCGCCGGGGTAGTGAGCACCATCGCCGGCCTGGCCGGAATGCTGGGCGGCAGCGCGGACGGCATCGGCAGCAATGCGCGATTCTCCGGCCCCTCCAGCATCGCGGCGGACAGCGCGGGCAATCTCTTTGTGGCGGATACAGGCAACAGCACGATTCGAAAGGTCACCCCCACCGGGGTGGTGAGCACAGTTGCCGGTCTGGCCGGCGATGCCGGCACCAACGACGGCATTGGCGGTAACGCGCGATTCTATAACCCCCGGGGCATCACGGTGGACAGCACGGGCAATCTCTTTGTGGCAGATTGCAACAACCACACGATTCGGAAGATCACTCCGGTGGGAACCAACTGGGTGGTGAGCACGCTGGCCGGTCAGGCCGGGCAGGAGGGTTCCAACGACGGCACGAACAGCAACGCGGGGTTCCACAGCCCTCATGGCATCACGGTGGACGGCGCCGGCAACCTCTATGTGGCAGATATGAATAATGGCACGATTCGGAAGGTCACTCCGGCAGGGACCAACTGGGTCGTGAGCACCATTGCTGGCCAGGTTTACAGTTGCAGCGGCGCTGACGGCACGAATACCGACGCGCGATTCTGCAATCCCGAAGGCATCACGGCCGACAGCGCGGGCAATCTCTATGTGGCGGATTCACGCAACGACACCATTCGGAAGATTACCCCCGAAGGAACCAACTGGGTGGTGAGCACCCTGGCCGGCTTGGCTCAAACCGAGGGCAGCGCCAACGGCACCGGCAGCGACGCGCGATTCGACTCGCCCTCTGCTCTCACTGTGGACAGCGCGGGCAACCTCTTTGTGGCCGATACGGAGAACCACACGATTCGGACGGTCACCTCCGCCGGAGTGGTGACCACCCTCGCCGGTTCGGCCGTGGGTCATGAGAGCGGCTCCGATGACGGCACCGGCAGCAACGCGCGATTTTACTTCCCCGCTGGCATCGCGGTGAACAGCGCCGGCAATCTCTTCGTCACGGATTCAGCCAACAACACGATCCGAACGATTACCTCCGCCGGGGTGGTAAACACCTTGGCCGGGTCGGCCGGAACCAACGGCAGCGCCGACGGAGCCGGCGGCCACGCGCGCTTTGATCGCCCCGGCGGCATCTCGTTGGACGGCGCGGGCAATCTCTTTGTGGCGGATACAGCCAACCATACCGTTCGGAAGGTTACCTCCGCCGGGATGGTGAGCACCATTGCCGGTGTGGCCGGAACCAACGGCACCGCCGACGGCACGGGCAGCAACGCGCGATTCGACACGCCGTGGGGCATCGCCAGGGACCTCGCGGGCAATTGCTACGTGGCGGACAGTGCGAACTTCACGATTCGGAAGCTGTCTCCCGTTGGCACCAACTGGGCCGTGAGCACCATCGCCGGCCTGGCTGGAGCTGAGGGCACCGCCGACGGCACGGGCAGCGACGCTCGATTCGGAGGCGCTTATGGCATCACGGTGGACAATGCGGGGAAAGTTTACGTGGTGGATACCGGGAACAAAACCATCCGGAAGCTCAGTCCCATTGGTACCAACTGGGTGGTGAACACATTGGCCGGTCAGCCAGGCATGTGGGGCACCAACGACGGCCCGGGCAGCAGCGCACAATTCGCGCAGCCCATCGGCATCGCGGTGGACGGCGCGGGCAATCTCTTTGTGTCGGACTACTGGACGATCCGGAAGATCACCCCCGTCGGCACTAACTGGGTGGTCAGCACCATCGGTGGTCTGCCCTACAACTACGGCAGCACCGATGGCACCGGCCAGGACGCCAGGTTCTACTATCCCATGGGCATCGCGGTGGACGACGCGGGCAACCTGTATCTGGCAGACGGCTTCAACAACCTCATTCGCAAGGCTTTGTTCACGTCGTATGGCGCGGCCAACGCGATGGCCTTCACTCCGCCGCCGATGAGCGGGCAGTTGGTGGTAAAGCTGCTACCGGCCGAAGCCAAGGGCCAGTGGCGGTTTGGGTGGGACCAGTTCTGGCGCAACACCGGCGACGTCGTATCCAACCTCGTGCCGGGCAATTATCCCGTGGTGTTCCGCGACGTGCCCGGTTACCTCGCCTATCCCCCTACCACTTCGGTGGCCGTGCTCCCCAATGCCACGAGCTATCTGACCAACCAGTATCTGCCCACGTTCGCGCCGGATGTGGGCGGCACCGGTTCGCTCATGGTGGGCATCGGCCCGAACCGGCCCCCCGGCGCGGGCTGGCGGTTCATTGGCGAGACGGCCTGGCGCGCCGCTTACACCAACGTCTCGGGGTTGCTGCCGGACACCTATTACGTCGAGTTTGCGCCGGTAAGCGGCTGGTCCCGCCCGCTGAGCCTGGCGGCCCAGGTCTCTGGTGGCCAGCAATCGGTGGTGACGGCAAACTATACGTTCGCCCAGACACCGCCGAGTGGCGTCATGTTGCCGCACCCGGTTCCGGCCACCAACATCAACGACCTGGCCACCTGTCCCTTTGGTTACAACGGCCAATTGCTCACCGACATGGGCTACGGCAGCGGGGTGGCGGTGGATGCCAACGTGGTGCTGACCGCGGCGCACCTCGTCTTCAACGATTTCGCCCTTGCCTACGCGGAGCATGCCTACTGGTTCTTCCAGCGCCAAGCCGGCGTGTTCGAGCCGGAGCCGATGGCCGCGCGCGGCTGGTACATGTTGAGCGGCTACGCCTCCCAGCGCACCAACGACTTGCTGGGCGGCTTGAGCCCCGAGCAGTCCAGCCCGCAGTCGCGCAACCTGGACGTGGCAGCGTTGTATTTCCCGTCCCCCGTGGCAGGCGGAGGCTATGGCGGCTACCTGCCGTCCGACGCCGAACCCAACATTTGGCTGACGGGCACCACGCTCAAGATGCTCGTGGGCTATCCCGTGGACGGGTCGCAGTTGGGCGACGCGAGCATCGTGCCGGGGCAGATGTACCAGACCGAGCCGCAACCCTATCCGTTGACCCTGGCCACTGATCCCGTGCCGGGCCAGCAGGTTTACGTTGCCCCCTGGTTCCTGAGCTACCCGGGCAACAGCGGCGGCCCGCTGTACGTGCAAATGAACGGCTATTACTATCCGGCCGGCGTGTATTTGGGGACGCTGTATAACGGCACTCAACCGTATGCCTCGCTGGTGCGGGCGATTGACAGCGCGGTAGTGAACCTGATCACCAACGCGGCAATGCTGGGCGACGCTGGCACCAACTACACCGGCGGCGGGGTGATCACGATCACCGTCGGCGGTGGCAGCGGCAGCCTCGCCTACTTGCAGGTGAACCTTGGCCCGCCCGCCGCGGTCGCTGGCGGCGCGGCATGGCGGCGGCAAGGAACCGCTGACTGGTGCGGCAACTCGCCGTTCACGGTCACGGTCCCGCAGGGCGGATCGGCGGCGCTCGAGTTCAAGCCCGTCGCCGGCTGGAACCTGCCGTCGGCCCAGGCCATCACCCTCACCCTCGGTCAACTGACCACAGCCTCCGCGCTCTACACCCAGTCCACGCCGGTTCGGCTGAGCGATCCGCGCGTGCTGCCCGATGGCGCCCTGGCCATGACGCTGGAGGGGGTCCTGGGCTGCGTCTATTCGATCACGGGCTCAACTAACCTGCTTGAGCCGCTGACAAACTGGGCGGAGGTCCTGCGCCTGACCAACTCGACCGGCCAAACCGCCTTCACCAACCCGCCTCCACCCGCCACCCCCTTCTATTACCGCGCCAAACAACTCTGAACCTCGAAGACCTGATCGCTCAAGGTGAGCCAGGCAAGGCCAAGGCTGATATACGTTCCTGGAACAGAGGCGGTATCGTGATGGACTGATGGACCTTGCGGTCGCTTTTTCCTTGCCGGCGGGAGGGCACCTCTATATCCATATCCTATCCAAACCGATAAGGCAGATGTGTGCGTAGGTTGAGGCAGCGGATGATTGGACTAAGCGAGTGCCGGAAGTGCGGGATGTCGCCCGTTATCTCAGGCCCGTGTGGTGTTCCCCGAGAAGTCCTTCGTCGGTCTTACGATCCATCTCCCAATCTTCCCTTCTGCTGGAGCGCACAAATGCGACCAAATGGTTCGAGCTGGTGTGCTCGACCTCCAAGTGACAGTCGGCGGCTGCATAAGCCTGCCTTCCCGTTGAAACCAATGAAGACTAGAATCTGCCCCGCCCTCATCCTTGCGACTCTTGTGTTTGCTGGTACCGCCTGCGCTCAAGGGGTTCCGCCACTGGTCAACTACCAGGGCCGGCTCTCGAACCCGGACGGTACGCCGCTGGCTACCGCCGACTACCAGCTCACCTTCAACATCTACGACTCCGCCACCAATAGCACGGGCCTAGTCTGGGGACCGCAGGTGTTTGACGGTCAGGCCGAACAGGGTCACGGGCCGCGGATTCCCGTCGTCCAGGGCTACTTCAACGTCATGCTCGGCCCGGTGGACACCAGCAACCGTTCCCTCGCCGATGCTTTCTATGCCACCAACCGCTTCGTCGAAGTCACCGTCAGCAACCACGCGCCGGTCCTACCGCGCCAGCAGATCCTGAGCACGCCCTACGCCTTCCAAGCCGGCAACGCGGCGAAGCTTACAGGATATGATTGGAGCGCTTTGTTTGGGACGAACAACCCGGCAGATGGAAAGGTGGACGGCTCGCGCATCGTGTCCAACAGCATCACGGCAGCGCAACTGGCAACCATGACAATTACCTCGAACCAGATCGCGACCGGTTCTATATCTCCGGACCGCCTGGCGCTCTCAGTTCTAGGAACGAATGTTCCGGCTGGCGGGCTCGCTGTCAGTGACTCCTGCGGCTGGTTCACGAGCCCAACTCCAACGACCCCAACCGTCGTAAGCAACTTCACTGTGAGCATCACCACGAGCGGAAACCCCGTGGAGGTGTCCTTTGTGTCGGATGGCAGCACGAATCTGGCGTCCTTTGCCGCTTCAACATGCAGCGGCGCTCCGATAGTTCAACTGCGCTTGCTCCGGGACCTGCTTCTCGTCGGAGATCAGGAGCTCTATGTCAACGGGAGCGTTGCGGGTGGGGTTGATCGCATCTGGGCACCTCCTGGCGCGTTCAAATTCCTGGATTCTCCTCCGCCCGGCCCCCACACGTACCAAGTCCAGTTTTTGGTGAACTCAACCTGTTCTGTCGGTAGCGCCCGTTACATCCGCATGCTCGCTCGTGAACTCTAACGCCTGGTTGGTTTCCAAAGCTATGATCTCAAACCACTTTCGTCCGGTCGCTCTCGCCGCTTGGCTCTGCTCAGTGTTTATCGTTACTGCACAATCCGTCCCAGCCCTGGTGAATTACCAGGGCCGGCTGTCGAATCCGGACGGCTCGCCCTTGGCCACCGCCGACTACCAGCTCACCTTCAACATCTACGACTCGGCCACCAACAGCACTGGCCTGGTCTGGGGGCCGCAGGTGTTCGACGGCCAGATTGGCCAGGGCCACGCTGCGCGCATCCCCGTCGTCCAAGGCTACTTCAACGTCATGCTGGGCCCGGTGGACAGCAACGGCGCCTCGTTAGCCAACGCCTTCAACGCCACCAACCGCTACGTTGAAATCACCGTCAGCAACCGCTCTCCGATCCTGCCGCGCCAGCAGATTCTGAGCGCTCCATATGCCTTGCAGGCCGGCAATGCGGCGAAGCTGGCAGGCTATGATTGGAGTGCGGTGTTCGGCATCAACGACCCTCTCAACGGCAGGATTGCCGGCACCAACCTGGCCGATGGTACGGTCTGGCCGTCGAAACTGGCGCCGCGAACGGGCAATCAGTCGGCACCACTGGGGGGCCTGGCGATCTCGACGAACGTGAGCCTCTCACCAGCATATTTCGCAAACCCGGCTTCCGTGCCTGGACTGCAAGTGTCGCTGGTGACCTCGGGAAGGCCGGTCATGGTCTTTCTGACCAGCGGAGCGTCGGAAGGAGAGTATTCGTGCTTCTGGACGCAAGCCAGTGGAGGAGGTGCTTCGACGTATGGTGCCGTTTTGGCTTATCGCGGCTCGACCCACATCGGAACTGAGCAATTCACCTTCTATGACGGTATCAACGCCTATGCTGGATTCACCATGCCAACCTCGATGTTCCGGTTCCTGGATTTCTCTCCAGCCGGAACCAACACCTACACCATCAAGTTGTGGTCTATCGGGGCTGGGGGAGATTCCCGCTACCAGGTTGGTCTTTCAAACGTTCGCTTGGCCGCAGTGGAGCTTTAGTTATGAAGAGCGGGAAGAACAACCATCATTGCATTGTGGGTGCCGCCAGCTGGATCAACGGCTGGCCGTTGCTTTTGGCGACCTCGCTGCACCTGCTCGCCCAGGCCGACTCCAGCCGCACGGACTACCGCAATGAGGTCTTCGACCCGGCGCTCACTAGCCAGCAGTGGACGACGCTGACCCAGGCACTGTCGGTGGCATTCTACAGCGGTAATATCGGCGACGCCCCTGGTTCCCCCAACGCCTTCAGCTCGGCCAAGACCAACAGCCCTACGGACGGGGCGGTTTATCTGACCCAATCCATTATCGGCCAGCCGGTGGGGGTGACGACGGTGCCTTTCAACTTGAGCGTGAGCGGCAGCGGCACGGTCACCCCCGCCCCGGATGCCTATACCTGGGCTAACTGGTATCAACTGGGCCAGACGGTGACACTGACGGCGCAGCCAGGCCGCTACTATGTCTTCGCCGGATGGAGCGATGGCAATCTTGCCAATCCCCGCACGGTGGTTGCGGTCCCCAGCAATAGCTACGTCGCCGTCTTCACTAATACTCTCGCGCTGGAGACGAACGCGTTTAGCCGTGTGGTGCCATTCGGCACACCGCTGGTGCTGCTTGACGGGCAGTACTACTCCAACAACGTTGTGCCCGCTGCCAACGGCACAGTCTTTACGCTGCTGATCACCAACAGCTTCCCGAGCGGAACCAACTACTACTCAGTCAACAATGCTGCGTACGTGCCTTACACCGGTCCCGTCCCGGTTACGGCGCCCTTTTCAATACGGGCGCGTGGCTACTCGCAGGATGGCCTGACGTCACAGGACGCCGACCGGGTGAACAGCATCAGCGTGAATACTCCCGGCGGCGGCACAATCGCTGTTACTTCACAGACAGACTTTTACACGGGAGCGAACTCCGTCACTTTGACGGCGTCGGGCGAGTCAGGCTGGAGCTTCCTTAATTGGACCAACGATGCCGACGGCGGGGATAATCCTAAGGCGTTGGTCATGACCAACAGCCGGACGGTGCAGGCGGTTTTTGGCGCGCCTGTGGTTACCACTGGCACCGCCCTCCACGGCACCATTCGGCGGGAGCCCGATCTGACACTTTATCCCTACGGCTCGACCGTGCGGTTATCCGCAATGCCCGATGCCGGCTACTACTTCGATTCCTGGAACGGCGCGCTGAATGGCCGCACGGACACGCCCGTTGACTTCATCGTCACCAACGCCAGCCCGGTGTCGACGAACACGGCCAAGTTCTTCGAGCTAGGCGTGAACATGTACTCGCTCACGCTGCTCAAGAGCGGCTATGGAACGGTGACCGTCACCCCTGCCGGATGGTCCTACGCCAGCGGCACGCTGGTGACCCTGAGCAACAATCCCGCGCCCGGCCAGAGCTTCATCGGCTGGTCTGGAGACGCTAACAACACCAACAACCCCATCACCGTCAGCATGACGGCCAGCAAGACTATCACCGCCAACTTCGCCGTCACGCAACCGCTCTTCGTGCTGTCGGCCGACAGTTACGAAGTGAGCGAGAGCGCAGGTGCGTTGGTCGTGCCGGTGCTGAACCTTGGCGTGCTGGGCGGCTCTGTCACCTTGTCCACGCTCGACGCCACAGCCGTCGCCGGCTCGGATTACACGACCAACTATACCGCGATCACCAGCCTCAGCGGCCCATCCACGAACTACGTGAGCATCCCCATCCGCCAGCAGTGGTTGAATGGCCCCGACAAGACCTTCCAGGTCAGCCTGAGCGGCGCGACCACGAATCTCGGCAGTCCCAGCGCGGCCCTGGTTAGCATTCATTACGATGCGGCTCCGACGACCAACGGCTCATCTTTCGCCCAGGCTTTTCCCGAGCCTGCTCCTGACCGCAGCGGCAGCTTGCGGGTGACGCTCCTGCCGGAAAACATCGGCGGCCAGTGGCGGTTTGAATGGGAGCGGGGCTGGCGCAACGGCGGCATTCTGGTAACAAATCTGGAGCAGGCGAATTATCCCCTGGCCTTTCGCCAGTTGCCTGGCTACATCGTGCCCGAGCTGCCGCTGCAGGCGGTGTTTGCGCATGCGCCTACGACTGAGGTGACCAATCAGTATGCCGGCGCAGGGGGAGGCTTGGGCTGGTTGACGGTGAACCTTGGACCAAGTGTGGTGACCAACAGCGGCTGGCGCCTGCTGGGGGAGCCGGATTGGAGGGCGGGCGGGTCTACCGCCGCCAACCTCGCACCCGGAGCCCGGCTGGTTGAGTTCAAACCGGTGAGCGGCCTGTCGGCCCCCGCCACACGGGAGGTGGAAGTCTTTGCCAACCAGGGAACCTTGATCTCGGGTTATTACCTGATTGTGACACCACCACCATACGATGTGGCATTGCCGACGCCCTTGCCGGACGCCAGCGTTATCAGCGCCGGTTTGACCAACTCACCGCGGTTGCCCTACGCCTTCAACGGCCAACTCCAATCGGATGTGGGCTATGGGAGCGGGGTGGCGGTGCGCGACAGGGTGGTGCTTACGGCCGCGCACGTGGTGTTCAACGACACTGCCCTTTCCTACGTCGGCCAGGTGAACTGGTTCTTCCAGAAGCACAGCGGGGAGATGGACCCCAATCCCATGCCCCTGTCGGCCCGCGGCTGGTATCTGGCTTCCGGTTACGCCGCACAGCGCGTTTACGACCTGACCAACGGCTATTCTCCCGGCGTCTCCAGCCCGCAATCCCGGTACTGGGACGTGGCGGCGCTCTACTTCCTGTCGCCGGCGGCCCGGGGCGGTTATGGGGGTTATCTGGCGTCGGACATGCCGACCAACCAGTGGCTGGGCAATCCGCTCCCCAAGATGCTGGTGGGGTATCCGGTGGACGGAGCTTCGGCCGGCTACACCAACGTCGTGCCCGGCCGAATGCACGCCGTCGCGCCCAACAACTACGCCTTCACGCTGCAAAACGACCAGGTGTATGCCAGCGGGGACTTCCTGAGCTTCCCCGGGAACAGCGGTGGGCCGCTGTGTGTGCTCTACACCAACAATGTGTTCTACCCCGCGGGGGTGTATTTGGGCACGCTGAACGGCGCCTCGGTCGTGCACGGCATTGACAGCAACGTGGTCAACCTGATCACGCTGGCGGCGACGCTGGGGGACGCGGGCACCAACCAGACGGGGGGCGGGGTGATTACGATTACGGTGGCCGGTGGAAGTGGGCTGCTGGCCTATGTGCAGGTGAACATCGGGCCGCCGGCGGCGCTGGCCGCAGGAGCGGCGTGGCGGCTGCAAGGGAGCACCAACTGGTCAACTGGCACCAACGACATGGTGGCCGTGGCGGGGGGCGCTTCGGCCATACTGGAATTCAAATCCATTCCAGGCTGGAACCTGCCGACCAACGCGACCATAGCGCTGGCCTTGGGAGATCGAGTACTTGTGCCGGCGCTCTATACCCGCGCAGCACAACTCAACGTGAGCCCAGCCGAAGGGCTGACTGCCAGCGGCTATGTCGGCGGGCCGTTCACACCGCCGAGCCTGACTTACACCCTCACCAACATGGGTGAGACCAGCCTGGACTGGGAGGTGAGCAAGACGGCGGAGTGGCTCTCGCTGTCTTCAGCCAGTGGGACGCTGGCCGCAGGACACGGGGCTGAAATCACGCTCAGTCTGAACGCCCAGGCCGCCAGCCTAGTCCCAGGCACCTACTCGAACACGATCACTTTCGCCAATCTCAGCACGGGCATCGGCAACACGAACTTCCCTGTGAGCCTCATCGTGGCCGCGCACCCGCTGGCCCACCTCACAAGCCTAAACCTGCTCGCCGACGGTGCGGTCGCCATAACCCTGGAGGGGCCCCCAGGCCGCGTCTATGCCATCCTGGGTTCTGCCAATCTGCTCACTCCGCTCACCAACTGGCCCGAAGTGCTGCGCCTGACCAACGCCACCGGCCAGATTACTTTCACCAACCCGCCCCCCGCCGTCACGCCGCAGTATTACCGCGCCAGGCAGCTCTGAGGGCTGCAACCGCTGCCTATTCATGGCCGGCTGCGCCCGAGGACGGGCGCACTCCGGTGGCAGTGCCCAAATGGGCCTCCGAGCCGGACCTGTCAGAATGCTGCTTGCCAGTTAATTCAAGCACATTACGATGCGGGCCTGCAGGCTATGGAAACGGATTAGAGCACAGCCAAACGCATTTGCCGTGAAATGAAAACCCAGCTTCATACCACAACCATCCATTCCCGAGGCTTTAAATCAATATGTGCGCTCTTGACAGCGCTTGGTCTGTTGACGGGCAGCGCCAAGGGAGCATGCCCTGAGCCGACAGGCGCCCCACCGCCCGTCATGCTACCGCTGGAAATGCAACAGGATTTTGTAGTGGTGCAGTTTTTGACACAGCCGGGCTTCGACTACTGGATCCTAGGCACCCATGACCCCGATAATCCCGACAGCCTTTGGTTCTACCTCGGGCAGATGTCCGCCTCGGGAACCACCACGTCTTTCGTTGACGGTACAAGCGGGAATGAGCCCGTCCGTTACTACCAGGTTTATGAAGGCCCCACTGGGCTGTACAGCCGCAATGCAGTCGGGTATGTCAGGAGGGCGCTGCCGACGGGGTTCACGCACGTGGTCACCCCTCGACATTTCCCCAACACGGTTGGCGCCATGTTCCCCTCCGCTCCCGATGGCGCCGCTATCATTGATGCGCTTGGCAATACAAATTACTGCAGCAACTATGGTTACGGCGACGCCGAATGGGATGATCCGGACATGATGATCGCGCCGGCGCAATCTTATACCTTCTACAACCCGAATCCGAGCGACTGGCATGCGGTTTTTGCCGGGGTGTTCATTCCAGAGTTCTCAGTGCCTTTCGACTGCGTCTATGCGACTCCTTTCACGTTCACCACCCTGGCCGGACGCGCGGCCCAGGGCAGCGCCGACGGCAGCGGCACCGCCGCCCAGTTTAACAACCCCCAGGCGATTGCCGCGCGCCACGTGGGGACTGGCTACGAACTTTACGTCGCAGACCGGGACAACCACACCCTGCGCAAGGTGGTCAACGGAGTGGTAACCACACTCGCCGGGTTGCCAGGCAGTCCCGGCAGCCAGGACGGCACGACAAACACGGCGCGATTCTCCGCGCCGTCGGGTGTTGCGGTGAGCGCCAGTGGCACAGTTTACGTTGCGGACGGGAACAATCACACGATCCGCAAGGTCACCCCTCAAGGGGTGGTCACCACGCTGGCCGGATTGCCCGGACTGACGGGCGGCCAGGATGGCCAGTCTGGCGAGGCTCGCTTTAACAGTCCCTGCGGCCTCGCTTTGGACAATGCGGGCACACTCTATGTCGCGGATAAGATGAATCACACGATTCGTGCCATAACGCCCGCCGGGCTGGTCACCACGCTCGCCGGCGGGTTGGGCCTTTGTGGCTCCAACGACGGCACGGGCAGCGCGGCCCGGTTCTCCCATCCTACAGGCGTTGCGGTGGACGGAGCCGGCAATGTCTATGTCGCGGATGCGGACAATTCCACGATCCGCAAGGTGACGCCGTCGGGGGTCGTCACGACTCTGGCGGGCATGGCCGGGAGTTACGGTTCCGGCGACGGCCCGAGCCTTTCAGCAAGGTTTACTCTGCCGCAAAGCATTACGGTGGACAACGCGACCAACCTCTACGTCGCGGACTCGATGAATCATACCGTTCGAAAGCTGACGCCGCAGGGCACTGGTTGGGTGGTCAGCACCCTGGCAGGACTGGCAGGAGTCAGTGGCAGTGAGGATGATGCTGGCAGCGCTGCCCGGTTCAAGAGTCCTGCGGGGGTCGCCGTGGACAGTCAGGGCCGAATATATGTCGCGGACACACGCAACAACCTGATCCGCAGAATCACCTCGGCGGGGTCGGTAAGCACCATTGCGGGAGACGTTTGGGCAGGAACTCCCGGGAGCACCGATGGCAAAGGCAACGCCGCGACGTTTTCCACGCCCTCCGGCGCGGCAGTGGATTCTTCGCGTAACATCTATGTGGCTGACGCTGCCAGCAGCATCATTCGAGTGGTTAATTCGCAGGGATACGTTTCCACGCTGGCCGGCAATCCCGGCATCAACGGCAGCGTCGATGGCATAGGCAGCGAAGCCCTCTTTTATGGCCCCTCCGGCGTGGCGGTGGACAGCGTAGGGAACGTGTATGTTGCCGACACCACCAACCACACCATCCGCTATATCAACTGGGATGGAGAAGTGGTCACAATGGCCGGCATCCCCGGCAATCCCGGGAGCAACGATGGCCCCATGGAAACGGCTCGGTTTAAATATCCGTCTGGCGTGGCGGTGGACAGTAATGGGACCGTTTATGTTGCCGACCGCGACAATCATTCCATCCGGATGGTGACGTTCTGGGGAGAGGTCAGCACCGTGGCGGGGCTGGCGGGAGCCGCCGGCGCAGCGGACGGCACGAATAGCGCGGCCCGGTTCAACCACCCGTGCGGCGTGGCGGTGGATGGCGCGGGCGTTCTCTATGTGGCGGATCGCGACAACCATACGGTTCGGAAGATTGTGCCGCAGGGTGACGATTGGGTGGTCACTACGCTGGTGGGCAGGGCACAGACCGTCGGCACCGCTGATGGCATGGGCGGGCTGGCAAGTTTTCTGGAGCCGTGCGGGGTGGCGGTGGACAGCGCGGGCAATCTGTACGTCACCGAGAGGCTCGGTTACACCGTTCGAAAAATCACGCCCGCTGGCGAGGTCACCACGCTGGCTGGCCACACCAAATCCGCCGGCAGCCTCGACGGCACAGGCCCCGGAGCATGGTTTAACAAGCCACTCGGGGTGGCGGTGGATGACCGCGGCGAAGTTTACGTGGCGGATTCCGGCAACAACATCATCCGCAAAGGAGTCTTTCGTCAGTACGTTTCGACCAATGCCGTGCCTTACACCCAGCCGCCGATGACTGGGAGCCTGGTCGTGACCCTGCTTCCATCCGGCGTGCCGGGGCAATGGCGGTTTCCCTGGGAACTGGGTTGGCACAGCAGCGGCGAGGTTGTGTCCAACCTTGTCGCAGGGAACTATCCTGTCGAGTTCCGCAACCCCCCCGGCTACGTGTTGATTGCCACCAACGACTTCATTGCCGTGGTGAGGACCAACACAACAACCTGGGTCACCAACCAGTATTTGCCCACGCTGGGCGGCCCGCCGCAAACGGGCTGGCTGAAGGTGAACATCAGCGGCAGCGTGCCCACCGGCGGCGCTTGGAGACTGCGGGGCGAGACGACATGGCGGGCGTCGGGTTCAACCGCGACCAACCTCTTGCCCGACATTTACGGGGTTGAGTTTGCGCCGGTGAGCGGGATGAGCAGGCCGCCCGGCTTGGCCGCTCAAGTGGTGGCAAACCAAGGGACCGAAGTTTCGTCCGGCAGTTACAGCATGGCCCTGGCGCCGTCCCCGGGGGTAGCCCTGCCGGCAGTGGTGCCTTCGATGAAGATCAGCAACCTGTCCGCGTTCCCCTTCGGCTTCAACGGTCAGTTGCTTTCGGATGCGGGCTGGGGCAGCGGCGTGGCGGTGCGGCCCAACGTGGTGCTGACGGCGGCGCATGTGGTCTTCAACGACCAGACTCTTTCCTATGTCGGGAAGCTGCACTGGTTTTTCCGGCGGGACGCGGGAGTCTTTGAACCCGAGCCTTTGGCGGCACGGGGTTGGTATGTGTTGGGCAGCTATGCGGCCCAGCGGACCAACGACTTGTCACCGAGCGGCGGCTACGGTGTTGGCCAGGGCAGTCCTGCGTCGCGCAATCTGGACGTGGCGGCGATCTACTTCCCCTCCCCGGTGGCGGGGGGAGGTTACGGGGGCTATCTTCCGTCAGACATGGTGCCGAATCCGTGGCTGACGGGCACGAGCCCGAAGATGCTGGCAGGCTACCCGGTGGACGGTTCGATGTTCGGCGACGCCACGATCGTCCCCGGCAAGATGTACCAAACGGGGCCGTCCAATGCCGTGTTCACCCTGGCCACGAACCAGGTTTTCAACCCACAGGTCTATACGGCGTCCTGGCTGTTGAGTTACCCGGGCAACAGCGGCGGACCGTTGTACGTGGATTACAACGGCTATTATTACCCGGCGGGAGTCTATTTGGGCACGCTGTATAACGGCGTGGTGCCGTATGCCTCGCTGGTGCGGGGGATAGACAGCACCGTGGAGAGCCTGATCGCCGGGGCGCAGGAGCTGGGGGATTCGGGAACCAACGGCACGGGCGGCGGGGTGATTACAATCACGGCGGGCAGCGGGAGCGGCAAGCTGGCTTACTTGCAGGTGAACCTCGGCCCGGAAGCGGCCGTTAATGCGGGTGCGGCCTGGCGGTTGGCAGGGAGTAGCTCCTGGTGCGGGAACTCGCCTTTCACCGTCACGGTCCCGCAGGGCGGTTCGGCGGTACTTGAGTTCAAGCCTATCCCGGGCTGGGACCTGCCTGCCTCGCAGGATGTGGATTTGACCTTGGGTGGACTGAGAACCACAATCGCCCTCTACACGCAGTCGGTGCCGGTTCGGTTGAGCGGGGTGCGCGTCCTGCCCGATGGCGCTCTCGCCATGACGCTGGAAGGAACCCCCGGCGGCATCTATGCCGTCCTGGCCTCCGGCAACCTGCTCACTCCGCTTGCCAACTGGCCCGAGGTCCTCCGCCTCACCAACACCACCGGCCAGACCACCTTCACCAACCCGCCCCCAGCCGTCACGCCGCAGTATTACCGCGCCAGGGAGCTCTGATCCCTGCAAACGGCATGCTTCAAGAATGGGAAAGGACCTTCGCGCGCTCTGACTTCTGCTCCAAAGCAGTTCGGGGGGCACACGGGGTGCCGGGTTAAGTTGGTTGCCTTATACCGGCATTGCTATTCCGAAGGCCTTTTGTAAGCTTCCGCCAAGCAATGCCTTCCCGGCCGCACCGTGAGCCTTAACGCCATCCGCCAACACAAGTGTTTTCGGCCCATCACCGGGGCGGTGCTTGCAGCTCTGTGCGGGCTGGCGCTTTGGTGGATGCCGATTGGTGAGAAGTTTGCGCATGCGAGCTACGATTACCTGTTTCGCTTCGGCAGCCGTGCGGTGACGAACCAGGTCGTCCTCGTGCTGATGGACAATGACGCTCATGACGTTCTCCACCAGTCGCGCGACCGCGTCTGGGACCGAGGCTTGCACGCGAAGCTGCTTGACAAGCTTGCCGCGGACGGCTGCCCACTCGTGGTATTCGACGTCTTCTTTGCCGAGCCTGGCGGCGTTCGTGAGGTGGACGAGCGACTGGCGGAGGCCATAAGACGCTGCGCTTGTGTCGTATTGATGGCAAAACAGGCTGGCACGGTGCTACCGGGGGCGGCCGCCGCGCGCCCCACACTCCCAATGGAACTGTTCCTGGCTGCTGCCCGGACCAACTGGGGCGTTGCCTGGTTCGATCCCGAGCACAGCCCGATCGTGCGTCGTCACTGGCCTTTTCCTTCGCCTGGCCCGTACCCCAGCCTGCCTTGGACAGCCGCCATCCTCTCAGGGGCGCGCCTGGATGACCGACCCCAGGAACGGTGGTTGCGGTATTACGGGGCTGATGGCGCCTGGAGCGGCCTGAGCTACCATTGGGCACTGGCCAAGACGAACAACTTCTTCCGCGACAGGATCGTGTTCATCGGCAACAAACCCAGGACCACCGTGCCGGACGGTGAGGTGGATAAGTTCCAGACACCCTACATCCACTGGAGGCACGAGGCGGTCGGCGGCGTGGAACTCCTGGCCACACAGTTTCTGAACCTGATGAATCGTGATTGGCTGGAACGACCCGCCTGGCCGGTGGAACTGTTGTTGTTCACGCTGACTGGGGCGTGCCTTGGCGGCGGACTTTGTCAATTGCGCCGATGGCACGCGTGTGTGGTTGCTTGCGGGGCCGCAATTGTCCTGACGCTTGGGTCGGTAGTTCTCACCCACCTCACGAGCTACTGGATTCCCTGGCTCGTAGTAGTCGGCGGCCAACTGCCTTATGCGCTGGCTTGGGCCTTGTGGCCGCCCAAGGCACATACACATCTTCAACCAATCCCTCAGACCACCATTGTGTTGACATTTCCGGACCAGAAACCGCCCGACGCCCCTGAATACGAGCTGTTTGAACCACCCCTCGGGGAAGGGGGCTTCGGAAAAGTCTGGCTAGTCCGCAATGCCATTGGCCAGTGGCAAGCGCTCAAGGCAGTTTACCAGTCGAAGTTTGGTGACAACCCCGGTCCTTACGAAGCCGAGTACAAGGGGCTGCAAAAATACAAGCCGGTCTCGGAAAAGCACCCGGGCCTGCTCCGCCTTGAGCTTGTCAGCCGGAAGAAAGGGGAGGGCTACTTTTACTACGTCATGGAGCTAGGTGACTCCCAGACGGAGGGCTGGGAGACGAATCCTGCCACTTACAAAGCCAAGGACTTGGAATGCGTTAGGAAGCAGGCCGATGGGCACCGGCTCCCGCTTGCGGAATGCCTGCGGATCGGGATTACCCTGGCCGATGCGCTCGATTTCCTGCATCGCCAAGGTCTTACCCATCGGGACATCAAGCCCTCGAATATCATTTTCGTCAATGGCCGGCCGAAGCTGGCGGACATCGGCCTCGTAACGGATATTCGACCGCCGGAGTTCATCCACACCTGGGTCGGCACTGCCGGCTATATGCCGCCACCTCCCGAACGGCCCGGCACTGCCCAGGCCGACATCTATGCCCTGGGCATGGTTCTGTATGTCATCAGCACGGGCCGCACCCCTGATTTCTTCCCCGCGCTCAAGACCACCCTCATGGAGCGGAGCGGGCATGCGGATTTCCGGCGGCTGGATGACATCATCCTCAAGGCCTGCCAACCGGATTGCGCGCAACGCTACCAGTGCACCTCCGAATTGCTGCACGCCTTGCAGGGGGTCCAACAAACCCGGGACTGAGATTTCTTCCGGGTAGCTGCCCGGGTTTTGCGTCACGTGGAGGCACTGGCAAAACCCTCGCCTGCCCGCCTTCGGACTTGATGCGCTCCGGATGACCCCTATGCTCCGGCCATGACTAAGTCCAACCATCAGGTCCGGGCAATTCGTGCGAACGATCCTCGACGGGCATCGCTCATCGCCGCCGTCGCTGTGGCGGTTCTCATGTCGCCGTTGCCCCCCGCTCGCACGTTGGCCGCGCCAGACAACGCGGGCGAGACAAGAGAAGCGTTATCACTGAGGATCCTTGACCCGCGCGGCGATGCCGCCTCGACCGTGCGGGAGGTGGCGCACATCCTGGGCTGGACAGCGCCGGACGCGAAGGTCGTGGTTGGCGGGGAAGCTGCCCGGGTTTTCGCCACCGGCATCTTCGTGCGCGACAACGTCCCCCTGCAGATGGGCGAGAACCGGATCACCGTGGTGGCCACAGCGCCAAACGGACAGAAAGCCGAGCAGGTTCTCACAGTCACCCGCACCGCCGGGCCGCCCGCGCCGCCCGAACCCTCCGAGCGCAGCCTGGAGATAGACGCCGAGAGCATCGAGCCTGCCCAGAACGTCATCCTGTCCCGCGGCGACATCCTCCAGCTCAGTTTTCACGGCACCCCGGGCCAGAAGGCTGAATACTCTCTGTCCCCTGGCAACTGGCAGCCGATGTCCGAGGCGCGCGAAGATTCCTCGACCCGGCTTACGGGCCTCTACCGCGCCTCCCTGGTGGCGACGCCGAACTCCGACACGACCAGCGTGCCTGTTGTTTTCCGCTTGCAGAGCAAGGGCTCCGAGACCAGCGCCACCAGCAAGGCCAAGGTCGGATTCTGGGGTGAATCGCAACTGCGGTTGGTGCGCGTGGTCGAGGACGGCGCGGCGGTAAGCTTCGGCCTGCACGAGGTCCGCCTCGGCGGCCCTTACCTGGCCGACCTGCCGGCTGGAACCCTGCTCCGGGTCTGCGGCATGAGGGGCAACTACTACCACATCCGCCTCACGCCGGACATGGACGGCTGGATCTCCAGCCGCGATGTCGAGCCAGCGCCCGCCGGGGCGCCCCCGCCCCATCTCTCGTTCACCGACCTTTCCGTCTATGGCAACGAATCGGAGGACCGGGTCGGCATCCCTTACCCTGCTCCTGTGCCTTTCGCGGTGAAGCCGGCTGTCAGCCCCGCGGGCCGCGCCGCGCTGGAGGTTGACTTCTATGGCGCACACCACGCCGCCACCTGGATCAGCCACCGGCCCACCGCCCGGGTCATTCGCGAGGTCACCCTCCAGCAGGTCGCGACGGATCATCTGCGGCTGTGCGTAGAGCTGCAGACCAAACAGCTCTGGGGCTACCAGTGGGCCGTGACTAACCGCTCGCTCCTGCTCACCGTCCGTCGCCCGCCCGCGCTTGCGCCTGCACCCGGCTCGCCCCTCAAGGGCCTCACCCTCGCTTTGGAAGCAGGCCATGGGGGCAGCGGCTCCGGCGCCCGGGGCGTCAGCGGCAGCCAGGAAAAGGACATCAACCGCCTCGCCGTCGAGGAATTGGCGCGCCAGTTCGAGGCCGCCGGCGCCAGGACCCTCCTCGTCCGCCCCGGCGATGAGAACCCTTCGCTCTCCGAGCGCGTCCGCCGCGCTGTTACGGCAAACGCCGATCTGTTCATCAGCGTCCACGCCAACTCCGCCGGCCACCAGCGCGGCTACCTGAGCGTTTCGGGCACCAGCACCTACTACAAATGGCCGTTCTGCCGGGACCTGTCCGAGGCCATACACGCCCGCCTGTTGGAAATCACCAAGCTCAACGACTTCGGCAACGTGGGCAATTTCAATTACTACCCGCTGCGCGCCAACACTTGGATGCCTTCGATGCTCGTCGAGCAGGCGTTCATGTCCAACCCGGAGGATGAAGCCAAGATGCTCGATCCCGGGTTCCGCAAGGAAATGATGCGCGCTGTGATCGCGGGCACTGAAGACTGGCTGAACCGTCAACGCACCGAGGCGAAGGAATAGGTGCTCCACGCATTGGCGCGTTGGGCAAATCAGCACTCCTCCCGGGGGCGCCTGGTAGCGACCCAACAGTGAGAAGTTGCTCGCATCCCCCCGCACGGGGGAATAGCAGCGCCCCTCCAGCGCGCCGCTATCCCCCCCTTCACTATCGGGTCACATCGAATGCAGAGCGATGCGGTTGCCTTCGCTATCGAGCACTACGGCGCGGAAGCCATAGGGACCAATTTGATGCTTCGGCTGCAACACTTTGCCGCCGTTGGGTTCGACGGCCGCGACCGCCTGGTCAATCCGGCCCTGGCAGCTCAGGTAGATCAAGGTCCCGCGCTGCGACGGTTCGTTGCCTTCCCGCCCGGGCGACAGACATCCGCTTACGGCATTCTCCCCCGCGTGCGGCAGCAGGCCGAAAGTCGTGCCCTCGCATTGCTCTCTGGTGATGGGTGCGCCCAGCACAGCCGAATAAAACCGGATGGCGCGATCGAGATCGGTGACCGGTATGTCGCACCAAACGATCTGGTTGGCGCCGCACGTGCCTGCCTTGGCCAGTGGTTGGATGATGCCCAGGGCAGCGCCGCGCGGGTCCTGGAACACCGCAATCCGGCCGACCGTCGGCACATCAAACGGCTCCATCAGCAATCGGCCCCCCGCTTCGCGGACCTTCTGCGCCGTTGCGTCCACGTCGGCAACCGTTACGTAACTCAACCAGTGCGGGGGTACGCCGTCCATTCGCGCCGAAGCCAGGCCGCCAACGTCTTTCCCCGCGTTCTTCCAGAGCGTGTAATTCACGTCCGTGCCCGGAAACCTGGCCGTCTGCCATCCCATCACCGCCTCATAGAATTTCTTCGCGGCGGCTTCGTCATCAGTCACCAGTTCATTCCAGCAGAATTGACCGGCCGGAATTGGGTCTTGCTGTTTCGCTGCCGCTCCTGCCAGGTGCCTTTCCAGGTTGTCCAGGCATTCGTTCCAGCCGCGCTGGTGATCCTGTTTCACCTCGTCGTTCGGCAAATGGCCGTGGGTAATCTGGATTTCGGTGGTGCCGTTGCGTTCCAGAAATTCCACGGTTACCAGCGACTCGCCGAACTCCAGCTTCGGGTGGCCGCTAAGGTTCCAGGTGTAAACCAGGCGGCTGGGCCGTCTCAGTTCACGGAACATGCCGTGTAAACTGACGTTCCCGTATTCTTTTGTTCTGAGCCGAAGCTGATATTCCCCGCCAGCTCGCGGATGGATGCGGGCGGATACAGCGCGGCAATCCTCCGGCCCAAACCATTTCAGCAGGTCGGCCGGCGTGATCCAAGCCGTGAATACCCGCTCGCGCGGTGCTCTGATCAGCCGCGTCACCCGCAGTTCGAGGCCTTGTTCAACCGCTACACTCATATTAATCCTTTCTGTTAATTGTTGTTCTGACCTCACCGTACCCCTTCCGTCCGGGCCACGCCACTGGGGTAGATACCTACCTTGCTCAACAGGGACTTGCCAGCTCTCGCACAATCTGTAACTGTTGCCCCCGCAATGGATGAACACCGGTTTGCCGATGCAACTCATTTAACTCATTTAACTTCGACGCTATGAATACAGTCACCTCGCTCAAGACCATCACCAAGAACGTCAAACCCCTGGCCGAAGCCGCCTTGCAGGAGACTGGCGGCCTGCTGCGCCTCGCGCCCAACTGGGTCCCCCGCTCTTTCCTCCAGCCGGGGCTGCGTATCAAGCTCCATCCCGACGACACCTATGCGTACGGCGCCAACCGCGGCGGCATTGACGAACGCTGGTTCGCCTCCACCACCGAGGCCGCGAACGAGGGCCGCGTCCCGGACGAGGGCCTGAGCTACTGCGTCGTTGGCAAGCGGCGCTTCACCTTGCGCCAGGCCGTCGCGGATTGCGGCGCCACCATCGTCGGCAAGGCCATCTGGAAGAAGTACGGCAAGTGGCCGGTGTACTCCAAGTTCTTCGACAACATGGGCCCCATCCCCTTGCACATGCACCAGAACGCCAAACAGGCCAGGCTGGTCGGCCAGGAAGGCAAGCCCGAGTCTTACTACTTCCCGCCGCAGCAGAATAACGTAGGGAACAACTTCCCCTACACGTTTTTCGGCCTCGAACCCGGCACGACCAAGGCCCAGGTCCGCAAGTGCATCGAGGACTGGAACAAAGGCGACAACGGCATCCTCGATCTCTCGAAGGCTTACCGCCTGAAACCTGGCACTGGCTGGCTCGTCGGCCCCTGCATCCTCCACGCTCCCGGCTCGTTCTGCACCTATGAACCGCAGTGGGGCAGCGACGTTTTCGGCATGTATCAGAGCATGGTCGAAGGTCGCTATGTCCCCTGGTCCCTCCTCGTCAAAGACATGCCCAAGAGCAAGCACAAGGACCTGGACTTCATCGTGGACCAGCTCGACTGGGACGCCAATGTGGACCCGAAGTTCAAGGATCACCACTACCTCGAACCCGTGCCCGTGGCCGACACGCGAAAGGAAGGCTACGTGGACCGCTGGATCGTCTATGGCAAGATTGACGGCGCGCAGCTTTTCACCGCCAAGGAACTCACCGTCGATGCCGGCGCGAAGTGCACTATCAGGGACAAGGGCGCTTACGGCCTGATCTGCGTGCAGGGCAGCGGCAAGATCAATGAGCAACCTCTTAATAGTCCCAAGCTCATTCGCTTCAAAGAGCTGACCGAGGATGAATACTTCTGCACCGAAGACGGCGCCAAGGCCGGCGTCACCTTCGAGAACACCAGCGAAACCGAACCGCTGGTTTGCCTGCGTTATTTTGGTCCCGAAGTGAATCCCGACGCGCCCGCCATGGGCGCTTACCGCAAGAACAAGTTCTGAAGCGGATCTGCATCTACTGCGGTTCCAGCCCGGGCGCACTGTCGGCATACGCCGAGGCGGCCCGGCACTGCGGCACGGTGCTGGCCCAGCGCGGCCTGACTGTCGTCTATGGCGGCGGCAACGTCGGGCTGATGGGAATCCTGGCCGACGCGGCCCTCGCGGCGGGCGGCGAGGTCATCGGCGTCATCCCGCGCAGCATGATGGCCTGCGAATTGGGCCACATGGGGATAACGTCCCTAATCCCCGTCAACTCCATGCACGAGCGGAAGCAGAACATGGCCGATCTCTCGGACGCCTTCCTCGCACTGCCGGGAGGCATCGGCACCATGGAAGAGCTGTTCGAAGCCTACACCTGGCTGCAGCTCGGCATCCATCACAAGCCCGTCGGCCTGCTCAACGTATGCGGCTACTACGATCGGCTGGTGGAGTTCCTCGCCCACATGAGCGGTCAGCGTTTCCTGAAGCCAAAGCACCTTGAGACGCTGGTGGTGGAGGACAACGTCGAGCGCTTGCTCGATCGCTTCGCCCGCTTCAACCACCAGCCTGTCGGCAAGTGGATGGATCGGAAGCCGACCAACACGACGCCCTGATCACGGCTGCTGAGGTTATTCCTGACCCAGACGCCGCTGCATCCGACGAGTGGCCACAGAGAGTTTATCGGCTGGATGGCGAATTTGAATTTTTGGCTCGTGCAGTTTTGGGCCGGCAGGCTAAATAGCGGCATGCGCGGCCCATACCTTCCCTGCCCGAATACCTTGACCTGCCGAGGTGCCATTCTGACTTGCGCCATTTCTGCGCTGCTTGTCTCGTCGTACTGTGGCGCCAGTCAAGTCCTCCAGCTCGGCTCTCAGCGTGAGCTGTTTGTGGATCACTATCTCATCGAGAGCATGGTGGGCCTGGAACTGCGGCTGCATGAACCGCGACGCGAAGGTGTGGCGCTCAAGTTCGACCGCCCGTGGGAAGGCGGGTTCTCCTGCTACACCACAGTCATCAAGGACGGCCCGACTTACCGCATGTATTACCGCGGCATGCCGGACGCCCGCCCCGACGACAGCCCCTTGGCGGTCGTCTGCTACGCCGAGTCGCCCGATGGCATCGCCTGGACCAAGCCCAGCCTCGGCCTGTTCACCGTCCGGGGCACGCGCGACAACAACGTCATCTTCACCAACGCCCCCTTCTCCCACAACTTCAGCCCCCTGCTGGACTCGCGCCCGGGCGTGCCCAAAGCCGAACGTTACAAGGCCCTCGCGGGCGACAGCAAACGGGGCCTGCACGCCTTCAAGTCCGCCGACGGCATCCACTGGAGCCGGTTGCACGCCGAACCGGTCTTCACGAACGGCATCTTCGACTCGCAGAACGTCGCCTTCTGGTCTGGCGCCGAGCAGCAATACCTCTGCTACTTCCGGAGCTGGAAGAAGATCGGGAAGGAGAACTTCCGCTGGATCTCGCGCACATCCAGCAAAGACTTCGTCCATTGGACTGAACCCATGGAAATGGACTACGGCGACACGCCCCCCGAGCATCTTTACACCAACGGGACGCATCCCTATTACCGCGCCCCGCAGGTCTATATCGCGCTCGCGAAGCGGTTCTTCCCCGCCAAGGCCGCCTTTAGTCCCGAGAGGTCGCGCGCGCTGGTCAGCCACGCCGGTTATCGCGTCGCTTCCAGCGATTCGGTCTTCTTCACCACGCGCGGCGGAAACCGCTACGACCGACCGTTCATGGAAGCTTTCATCCGCCCGGGGCCAAGCGCGTCGGATTGGGTGGCGCGCGACAACACCCCCGCCCTGGGCGTGGTCCCGGCCAATGACCGGGACATGTTCATTTACCGGGTATCGCATTACGCCCAGCCCACCTGTCACATGGCGCGATATGTCCTCCGCACGGACGGTTTTGCCTCGGTGCACGCGCCATTCCGGGGCGGTGAGTTGGTGACCAAGCCATTCACGTTCTCCGGCGGCCAACTGGGACTCAACTTCCAGACCAGCGCCGCCGGTGGCCTGCGCGTCGAAATCCAGGATGAAGCGGGCAAACCACTGCCCGGCTTCGCGCTGGCGGACTGTCCGGAGGCCATAGGCGACGAGATCGAGCGGGTCGTGGCATGGTCAGGCGGGACCGACGTGGCCGCCCTGGCCGGCAAGACGGTGCGGTTGCGTTTCGTTCTGCGGGACGCTGACTTGTATTCGCTGAGATTCTTCTAGCTGGCACCTATGCACATAGCAATTCTGACCGCAACATTACTGGGCGCGATCGGCTTATTCGGGGTGGAGGCTGCCGTCCCGGAACAACAGGAGGTATTCCTCGCCGGCCAGGGGGGCTACCACACTTACCGCATTCCCGCCCTGATCGTCACGAAGAACAATACCCTGCTGGCCTTCTGCGAAGGCCGCAAGAACAGCCGCTCGGACACCGGCGACATTGACTTGCTCCTCAGGCGCTCCACGGACGGGGGCAAGACCTGGGGTGCGCAGCAAGTCGTGTGGGACGACGGGCCGAACACCTGCGGCAACCCGTGCCCCGTCGTGGATGAGCAGACTGGCACCATCTGGCTACTGCTGACGCATAACCCGGGCAACACGCACGAGGCCCAGATCAAGGAGCGGCAGCCGGGCGGCACCCGAACCGTCTGGGTGGCGCGCAGCGATGACGACGGCAAAACGTGGTCCGCGCCCGCCGACATTACCAGCACCACTAAAGAGCCCGGCTGGGGTTGGTACGCGACCGGCCCCGGCGTCGGCATCCAGGTCCAGCACGGCCCACACCGGGGCCGGCTCGTGATTCCCTGCGACCATTCCTACCACCGGACGGATGGAGCGGGAGAAGAGGGCAGCGTCGGAAACGGCTCACATGTGATCTACAGCGACGACCAGGGCCGCACCTGGAAACTGGGCGGCACCGCGCGCCCGCATATGAACGAGTCACAGGTGGCAGAGCTGGCCGATGGCAAAGGCACCCTGCTCCTGAACATGCGCACCACCTCCAGGACCGGCCGCCGGGGGCAATCACTCAGTCGCGACGGCGGCTTGACCTGGACGGCTCCGGCGTTCCAACCGGAGCTGGTCGAACCTCGCTGCCAGGCAAGCCTATTGCGTCACAGCTGGCCCGAGGGAGAAAGGTCGGGACGTATTCTCTTCTCCAATCCCGCCGGCGTGGGCCGCACAAATTTGACCGTGCGGGTCAGTCTCGACGATGGAAAGACATGGCCGGTCGCAAGAACGCTTAACAAGGCGCACTCCGCCTATTCGTGCCTGGCGGTCCTCCCTGATGGTTCCATAGGTTGCCTCTACGAACGCGGCCGCGCGAACCCCTACCAGCAAATCACCTTTGCCCGCTTCTCCCTCGCCTGGCTCAGCACAAGCGGCGGCTCGCGCTAGGCGGGGGAATTCAGCCGGCGGTTGAACGCCACGGCGTCTTCATACCGCACCCCGCTGCCGCCGAAGATGTCCAGAGCAGAACCGATGGTCAGGTCAATCCTCCCCTGCCCCAGTTCGGTCACGGCCTGCAGGTCCGCCAGCGAACTGGCGCCGCCCGCGTAGGTGGTGGGAATGGGCGACCACCCGCCCAGCCTGGATACCAGCTCCCGGTCAATGCCCCGGCACTGCCCCTCCACGTCCACGGCGTGAATGAGAAACTCGGCGCAGGAGCTGGCCAGCGTTGCCAGGTTCTCCCGGCTGACCGCAAGGTTAGTGAACTTCTGCCAGCGGTCAGTGACCACGTAGTAATCCGTGCCACGCCGACGGCAGCTTAGGTCCAGCACCAGCCGCGCCCGACCAATAGCCTCGACAAGCTGCCCGAGGCGCTCCCAGTCCACCTGGCCGCCGCGAAACACCCAGGAGGTGACAATCACGTGTGAGGCACCGGCGTCCAGCCACGATTGCGCGTTGTCGAGATTGACGCCGCCGCCGACCTGGAGTCCGCCAGGGTAGGCCTGCAACGCGGCGTGGGCCTCGGCCTCGTTGCCGGGGCCGAGCATGATCACGTGCCCGCCCTTGAGGCCATCGCGCTGGTAAAGGCCGGCATACCACGCCGCGGGCCGATCCGAGACGAAGTTCGTCCGCAGCCGCCCGGGCTCCGCGCCAAGCGTGCCGCCGACAATCTGTTTCACTTTGCCTTCGTGCAGATCTATGCAGGGACGAAACATCGCAAGGCCCCGAATCTAAAGCCTGACGGCCAAAGTCTAAAGCCCAAAGTCACGTACCAAAGCTTGAAAGCCAACGCGGGTGGTGTCAAAACACGCGTGTGCGCCGGCTGATGCTGATTTTGCTTGTGACCCTTGCGGGTTGTCAGTGCCCGCAGCAGCAGGGGTCCTCGGCCCAGTCAGGCCGGGAGCCAGGCTATCCCGCACACTGGTGGGCCCCGATCTCGAAGGAGGGCGCGCCGGCGTGGGAGATGCTGCCCCAGGAGGCCGGTCCCGGGGAGGTGATTTTGACCAAGCGTAATGAGCTGGGATTGCTGTCCAACTTTGCCGCAACGCCTTTTGTCTTTCACGGCCGCCGCTACGCCAGCCTGGAAGGCTTCTGGCAGATGATGAAATACCCGGAAGGCCCGGATGACCCACGCGCGACTTTTCCCGGTCTGCACTGGGCTTTCAATCGGGAGCAGGTGGCGCAGTTGACGGGCTTTGCGGCCAAGCGGGCGGGCACACTCGCCGAACAGAACATGCTGAAGATGGGCATAGGCTGGGTGAGCTTCGAAGGAAAGCGCTTCGACTACAAACCCGCCACTCCTGGCGAGCATTGCCGCCTCATCGCGGCGGCGACCCGGGAGAAAGTCCGGCAGAATCCGCAGGTGCAGAAAGCCTTGCTGGCGACTGGCAACCTCGTCCTCAAGCCGGACCATCACCAGGACCCAAATGCGCCCGCGGCCTGGCGCTATTGCGAGATCCTCATGCACATCAGGACCGAGCTGCGGCAACAACGCTGACCCGCGAAAGCGCACTCCCCTTCGCCTCTCGACAAATAGCCACGGCTGCGGCTTAATTGCGCCGGACATGAACCAGACGAAGCTTTCCGTTGTGCGCGTCCGCCAAATCCTGGCCAAGGCAAGGCAGACTCGCCTCCTTGTCATCGGCGACGCCATGCTCGACCACTTCGTGCGGGGCAGCGTGGGTCGCATTTCGCCCGAGGCGCCCGTGCCGGTCCTGGATTTTGAGGGCGAGGATTTTATGCCGGGCGGGGCGGCCAACGTCGCGCGCAACCTGACAGCGCTGGAAGTGCCAACCGAGCTGCTGGGGGCTGTGGGCGGCGACGTGGCGGGCGAACAGCTCAAGCGCCTGCTGGGGGAGCATCACATCGGTTGCCACGGACTCCTCACCGACCCCGCGCGCCTCACCAGTGTCAAGACGCGCGTGGTAGCCCAGAAACAGCAAGTGGTCCGCATTGATCGTGAATCTCGCGACGGGCTCAGCGCACCCATTGCCGATCGGCTCGTGAAGACGATGGAGCGGATGGTCCGGGGCGCCGGAGCGGTAATCGTCGGCGATTATGGCAAGGGGGTGGTCACGCAACCATTGCTGGACGAGATCAAGCGGATTTGTCGCGCCCACGGCGTCTGGCTTAGCCTGGATCCCAAGCCGGTGCACAAGCTCGATTTGTCCCGGCTGTCACTGATCACCCCCAACCGCAAGGAAGCCTTCGAGCTGGCTGGCTTGCCGGATGAAACGCGGCACCAAAATCCATTCAAGGACACTAATCTGCTGCGCGCCGCCGGGTGCCTGCTAAACGAGCTGCGGCCGGCGCTGCTGCTGATTACGCTGGGCGAGTTGGGCATGCTGCTTTGCCGCCACGGCCAGAAGCCGTTCCACATTCCGACGGTCGCGCAGGAAGTGTTCGATGTGTCGGGAGCCGGCGACACAGTGATTGCCACCTTTACGCTGGCGATTGCAGCCGGCGCCTCGCCGCTGGAGGCGGCCATTATCTCCAACCACGCCGCCGGCATCGTCGTCGGCAAAGCCGGCACCGCCACCGTCTCCCCCGGGGAATTGCTGGCGAGCTTCAAGCCGTAGCCTGAACATCTCGCGGCTGCGAAAGCGGCGCGCGCGGCGGAGTGCACGCCTCGTGGCCGCTGTTCAATTTCAGCTTGTCGGGGGCGGCTCCAGCCGCGATGGTTGGAGCATGACGGGGACCAAAGTAACCGCTGAGACTATTCGCTCGATGAAAGCGCGGGGCGAGAGAATCGCCGCGCTGACCGCTTACGACTTTCCCATGACCCGGCTGCTGGATGAAGCCGGCATTCCCCTGATATTGGTGGGCGACTCGCTGGGCATGGTCGTGCTCGGTTACCCCGACACCACCCATGTCACCATGGCGGAGATGGAACATCACGTCCGGGCGGCGGCGCGGGCAAAACCCCGCGCCCTGCTGGTGGCGGACATGCCTTACCGCAGCTACGAGACCGTGGCGGACTCAGTGGCAAACGCAAAACGCCTTGCAAAGGCCGGGGCGGAAGCCGTCAAGGCCGAAGGGGGACTCGAAATTCAGGACCAGGTGCGAGCCATCGTGGCGAGCGGCATTCCCTTTCTGGGTCATCTCGGGATGCTGCCCCAGCACGTGCTGGAAGAAGGCGGCTACCGCGTCAAAGGCAAGACCGAGCCGGAGCATCAGAAACTGCTGGCGGATGCGCAGGCGCTGGCTCGAGCCGGGGCTTTTGCCGTTGTGCTCGAACTGATCACGGCGCGGGTAAGCGCGGAACTGACCCGCCAGGTGCCCATCCCTACCATTGGAATTGGCGCTGGTCCGGATTGTGACGGGCAGATACTGGTCACGCCCGATCTGCTTGGGATGCTGCCCTGGTACGACCTCAAGCACGTGAAGCCCAGGCTCAACGCCGCCGAACAGATGCGAAAGGTAGTCAAGGAATGGAAACGGGGTGTCGAAGGGGTCAAGGAGTGAATTGAAAACGCTAACCCATATTGACGCGCGGGGGGAGGCGAGCATGGTGGACGTCTCGGCCAAGCCCGTGATGCTGCGGGAAGCCGTTGCCCGTGGCGAGGTCCGGCTGCAACGTGCCACGCTCCAGCTCATCGAATCCCAGACCATCGCCAAGGGCAACGTGCTGGCCGCCGCGCGGCTGGCGGGCATCCTGGCCGCGAAGAAGACGGGTGAACTCATCCCGCTTTGTCATCCGCTGCCGCTGACGCATTGCGAGGTCAGCTTCGACATCCCCCGGACCCGCGACCGGATCGTCATCACCGCTGCCGCGAGGATTGCCGCGCAGACAGGCGTGGAGATGGAAGCCCTCACGGCCGTGAGCGTGGCGGCGCTCACGATCTACGACATGTGCAAGGCAGCGGACAAGACCATGCGCCTGACCAACGTGCGGCTGGTATCCAAAACCAAGCGCTGAACAAGATCCTCCGCATGGAGATTCAGACCGGTATCATCACCATCTCGGATAGGGCGGCCAAAGGGCTTTACGCCGATTTGAGCGGCCCGGCGCTGCGGACGGCAGCCGAAAGGCATGGCTGGAAGGTGGCCGCGCAATCGTTGGTGGCGGATGAGCCGCGGGAAATTCAGCGGGCGGTGCGGGAGCAGATCCGGCGGGGCTGCCGGCTCGTGCTGACCGCCGGCGGCACGGGCGTGGGACCGCGCGATGTGACCCCTGAGGCGGTGCGCGAAATCGCCAGGCGCGAGCTGCCCGGCTTTGGAGAAACGATGCGGCTGGAATCATTGAAGCTGACCCGGAACGCGATTCTGTCACGAAGCCTGGCGGTGGTGGTGGACCAGGCGTTGGTGATCTGCCTGCCCGGCAAGCCGCAGGCGGCGGTTGAGTGCCTGGGATTCGTCGCGGGTGCCATTCCACACTGCCTGGAAGTGTTGGGCGAAGCCCCGCCAGGCAAGCCGATTGTGTCCGGGGAATGGAAGCCGTAGCGGAGGAGCGGCGGCACAGTTGCAATGGCCGCACGCCAGCGCTGGCTTGCGTTGGGCTGGACTATGGCTCGTTAGTGAGGTCAGGCTACGGTGTGTATCCCATGGGGAGCGCTCCCCATGGGATACACACCGTAGCACCACCGCGTCAGCACCGTATCCCCCAGCCAAACACGCCGGGGTCAGCGGGGACTGGAAAGGGCAGGCAGGCAGCATCACTGTCCAAAAACTGGACAGTGCGCGAGGCTGGAGGTTGAGGTAGCCCATCCGGGTTTGGCGGTGGGCACTGATGACATTGTGTTACCTTTGCCTCGTCCATCCGGAAGGTGAGAGTAGAAATCCCCGTTGGCGCGTCCCGGCTATCCTTGATGAACCGAAATCAGAGCCCTCTCACGCAACGAAACCCGAAAGTGCCGGCAGCCCCCTCCGGGTCGTTGAGGCTGCGGTCGGCGCACCGAGCGACGTGGGCGTGGCTTTGCCAGCTGCCGCCCCGCAAGACACGGAAGCCGCCGACAGAGGCAGGGCCACGTGGATTATTGCTTGGCGAAGAGCTGTAGTAGCTGCTCGAATACCAATCCCAACACCACTCCCACACGTTCCCGGCCATGTCATACAACCCATACCCGTTGGGCGCAAAATAGCCCGCCGGACTGGTGTACGGGTCAACGTCATCATCAAACGTCGGATGATACTCCCGTGTAAGACTGGTGTCGTAGGGGTAGCCCGGGTAACTGAGGTAATTTGCCCAGGTGTGCTGGATGGTATCCGGATCGCTCCATGGAAAGCGGTGCCCGCTCACCCCGCCCCGCGCCGCCTTCTCCCACTCCGCCTCCGTCGGCAGCCGATATCCGTTTGCATTCCACTTGGGGTGAGGTGTGCCCGTCCCGGTCTTATACACCGTGCTCAACCCCGATTCGTTGTAGTAGCACGGCACAAGCCCCTCCTTCTGGCTCCGCGCATTGCACCACTTCGCGCAGTCCCGCCAACTCACCCGCTGCACCGGGTGAGTGGCCGCCTTGCCGGAACCAGCACATTCGTATGTGTACCCGTTTCCCGCGTTCCACGCCTTCACCTCGTCCCACAACGCCTTGGTCACTTCATACCGGTCCATGTAGAACGCGCTCACATACACCGTGTGCAACGGAAGCTCATCGGGATCACCCTCACCGCTGGCCATGCAGTTGCCCATGGGAAAGCTGCCGGCGGGGATGAGAACCATGCCGGGGGGAGGCGGCGCGATGCTCACCAACTCCTCCACGCGGTAAAACCGCTGCGAGACCGCCGCCGCGCCGGTGTCCACATATTCATACGGGCTTTCGCTCACCACCAGGTTCGTCAACACCTTCCACTGGGGCTGGCCCAAATTGGTGCAGCATTGAATCTGGTTGGTCAGGCCCAGGTCACTCTGAACGTCAAACCGCACCACGCCCGCCACCATGGTGAGGTTCGTGATGACCGGCGCTGCCCCCAGCGCCGCCAGCCCAGCCCCGAACGCCAGCGCGCACAGGCATAGGCTGATGGTTCGAGATGCGTTACTTATGCAGGTGTTCATGCTTGTTCCTTCCAGAAGTCGAGTGCGATCAGCCCGTTGCCCTGAGAGGCATCCGCCGCCCAGAGAGTTTGCCCGCCCATTCTTGAGCATTTGTAGCAGACGTTTTAGTATCCAGGCAATCGTAACCGCCAACGTCAGTTGGCGCATTCTCTTGCCGGAACGGAGATTAGCGCCAACTGACGTTGGTGGCTACATCTTCTTGAACCCGCCCGGCGCAGGAGTTCCCAACACTCAGGGCGCCTGGTCTGCGCCCGGGCAACAAAGGAACCTTTTGCCATGACCGGTGTTGCCAGGTAGAATCAGCTCATGGACCTGGAATCACTGATCAGCCTGGCGGCAGACAATGGCGCCAGCGACCTGCACCTGGAAGCGGGGCTGCCCCCGGCAATGCGGATTCGAGGCGAATTGCGGACGACTGGAGAGCCCCTGCCGGCAAACCATCTGGCGGAAATGGCCCGGGCTGTAACTGGCGAAGCGGAATGGCCGCGGTTCCTCGAGCAGCGGTCATACGACTGCTCGCGCAATATCGCCGGCTCGCGCTGCCGCCTCAACATCTTTATGACTTCACGCGGCGTCGGCTTTGCCATTCGGCTCCTGGCCGCTTTCACCGCCACCATCGAGAAGCTCAATCTGCATCCCGACTTCAAGAAGCTGGTCAGCGGCCACCACGGGCTGATCCTGGTCAGCGGCGCCACGGGTTCGGGCAAATCCTCAACCCTGGCGGCTTTGATTGAGCAGATCAACATGACCGAGACGCGTCACATTCTGACGATTGAAAGCCCCATTGAGTTTACCTTCCGCCCCCGCCGCGCCTACATCCGGCAGCGGGAGGTCGGCCGTGACACGCCCAGCTTCGAACAGGCGCTGATTGACTCTCTGCGCGAGGATCCCGATGTGTTGATGGTGGGCGAGATGCGCGACCCGGAAACGATGCGGCTTACGTTGAGCGCGGCGGAAACCGGACACCTGGTCATGGCCACCGTCCATTCCTCGACCTGCGCGGAGGCCCTGCAAAGAGTCGTTTCGGCCTTCCCGGCCGAAATCCAGAGCAGCGTGGCGGCGCAACTGGCGGATTGCATGCTCGCGGTCATTTCCCAGCGCCTGCACTTTCGGCCCGAGTTGAAGATCCGCGTGCCGGAATGCGAGATTCTGGTGCCAACGCACGCGGTGAAGAACTTCATCCGAAACCGCGATTTCTTCAAGATCTCCTCCTCCCTCGAAACAGGCGCCGAGCACGGCATGTGGACGCTGCAACGTTATCGCTCGTGGCTGGCCAGCCGGAAGAGCTGGTACATTCCCGGGCAAAGCCCCGAACCGGGCGATGGCGAGACGGCCGCGGCGACACCGGCCCCTGAGCGTCCTCCGGCCTTTCCCATCTCGCTCAAGCCGGCCAAAACCGAAGCCAAACATGGCTCCCGCTCGCACACCCCGGGCGCCAAATCCCCGGCGCGTATCGAGATTGAACCGGGCGACAGCGAGTTTGGCAAAATCCTGAAGCGGCCGGGGGAGCAATAGCCATGGTGTTCAAGCGGCGTGACGAGCTGATTCACTCCGTGATCTGCGCGGTCTGCGCCTCCTTGCTGGCGGCGACAGCCGCCGGGGGCTGTGTCTCCAGGAGCAAGGCCAAGCTCCAGGCGCGGGAAGCGTTCCTCGCGGGCCAACAGGAGGCCATTGCCAGAATGCAGCAAAACCAGGGGCCGACGGTCACGATCGTTGGCGAGGTGCGGAACCGCGTCGTCCCCTGGACTGAGGGCCTGACGCTGACGCAAGCCCTGCTGGCCGCCGATTACTACGGCGCGTCCGACCCGGCGCAAGTCATCATCGTGCGCAACGGCATCGGGAAGCGCTACGATCCAAGACAGGTGCTTGAGGGATTGGAAATCGGCTTGCAGCCGGGGGATATCGTGCAGCTCCTGTCGCAATCCTCGACACCCGGGCCGTAGGCCGGCGATCACTTTTCGCGTGCCCTTCGGCTGCGGCTGATTTATAGGTTGACGCCATGACCGAGCCTGAACCGCTTCAGCAAGTTGATCGTACCTGCATACGCTATCGCCGACGCAAACTCGCTTACTTCTCCGGCTGCGACTACTTCCGCCTCGCCAGCCATCCGCGCGTGGCCGCCGCCTTGCGGCAGGGATTGAAGAAGTACGGCTTGAACGTGGCGGCCTCACGGATGACCACCGGCAACCACATCCTGTACGGCGAATTGGAGCGCGAGCTCGCCGCTTTCTTCGCCGCGGAAAGCGCGCTGGTGGTGCCCAGCGGCTACGCGACCAACCTCGTGGTCGCGCAGACGCTGGCGGGGTCCTTCTCTCACGCGCTGATTGATAGCACCGCGCACACCTCGCTTTCGGACGCGGCCCGGTTGCTGGACTGCCCGGTGCTCCAGTTCAAGTCCCGGGATGCTGAAGCGCTGGCCGGGACAGCTCGGCGCTGCGGTCCCGGAGCGAGGCTGATCGTGCTCACCGACGGGATGTTCTCCGGTGACGGCTCCGCGGCGCCGCTGGCCGAATACCTCAAGGTCCTTCCCAAAGACGCGCTGCTGCTGGTGGACGACGCCCACGGCGCCGGCGTGTTGGGCCGCACCGGCAAAGGGGCGCTCGAACATGCGGGGGTCAGCCGTCGCCGGATCATCCAAACGGTGACCTTAAGCAAAGCGTTCGGCGCTTATGGCGGTGCGATTCTCTGCACTGCGGCGTTCCGGCGCAATATCCTGGACCGGAGCCATATGTTCATCGGCTCCACGCCTCTGCCCTTGCCGCTGGCGGCCGCGGCGCTGGCAGGGGTGCGGATATTGAAAGCGGATCCGGGCCCGAGGCGGCGACTGGCTGACAACGCCGCTTATGTGAAGACGGCACTGCGCAACGCGGGCCTGCCACTGGCCGAGGCGCCTGGACCGATTATCCGGCTGCTCCCGCGACGGCGCAGCGACGCGATCCGTCTGCGGCGCGCCCTGCTCGCGGCAGGCATCTTTCCACCGTTCATCAAGTATCCCGGCGGCCCGCCCGGCGGCTGCTTCCGCTTCGTCATTTCAAGCGAGCACAGCCGCCCGCAACTGGACGCGCTGCTCAAGGTATTGCGCTTGCGCCAGTTTTGACCTCACGACACCCGGCGCCATCCAATGCGCTTGCCCGGCTCCCGGACTTGCGTTAGTTTCCGCTCCATATGGATGACAACGCGCCGCCACCGCTGACCCCCCCGCCACCGTTAAGCCCGCCCCCGCTGATAACGCCACCGGCGTCAACACCCCCGCGCCGGCGCGGCCGCGGTTGGATGGTCTTTGCTCTCGTGGTGCTGGTCTTGCTGGTGATCAGCGTGTTCTTCAATATCGGGCATGCGCTGAGCGGCCTGGTGCCGGTCAAGGTCGCAGGCTACCAGTCTTCTGGCCCTCGGATCGAGGAGGTCCTCAAGGAGGACAACAACTCCTCCAGCAAGATTGCCCTGGTCACTTTGGATGGCATCATCACCAGCCAGGCAATTGACCAGGGCGGCTACAGCATGGTGGATGTGACCAAGGCCCAATTGAAGCGCGCGGCGGAGGACGACAGAGTCAAGGCGGTCATCCTGAAGGTGGATTCGCCGGGCGGTGAGGTGCTGGCCTCGGACGAGATCGCCCGGGCTATCGCCGAATTTCAGAGCAAAACGCGCGGCAAGCCGGTGGTCTGCTCGATGGGCAGCCTGGCTGCGTCCGGCGGCTATTATATCTCGGCCCCGTGCCGCTGGATTGTAGCGCATGAACTGACCATCACGGGCAGCATCGGAGTCATCCTGAGCACCTGGAACTATCGCGGCCTGATGGACAAGGTTGGACTGCAGCCGCAGACATTCAAAAGCGGCAAGTATAAGGACATGCTGGGCGGATCACGCGACCCGGACTCCATCACACAGGAGGAGCGCGAGATGGTTCAGGCCCTGGTGAACGAGACTTACAGGAAGTTCACAAATGTGGTGGCGACCGGCCGGGCCCGGGCGCATGACAAGAACCAGACCAAAGGCCGCGCCCTCAGCAAGGAATGGGCTGAGTATGCCGATGGCCGCGTCTTGTCCGGCACGGAAGCCTACAAACTGGGATTCGTGGATGAGCTGGGCACGTTTGAGGATGCCATCAGCCGGGCCAAGGCTCTAGCGGGCATCACGCGCGCCAATCTGGTGGAGTACGAGCAACGTTACGATCTGTCCGATTTCTTCCGGCTCTTTGGGCAAACTGACAGCAAGGTCGTCAAAGTGGACCTCGGCGTGGAAGCGCCCAAGCTCCGGGCCGGCCAACTCTACTTCCTCTCGCCCACCTTCCTGCAATAGGGGTGAAAGGGGTTACCACCATCACGCACCCGCTGGTGCGGCACAACCTGACGCGCCTGCGCGATCGGCGGACCGGCCCGCAGGAGTTCCGCCGGGTGCTCAGCGAGGTGGCCGCGCTGATGCTCTACGAAGCGACGCGTTCGTTCACCCTTGAACCCGTAAAGGTCAGGACGCCGCTGGCCGATGCCCGCGGCCATCGGCTGCGGCGCGAGGTGGTGCTGGTGCCGGTCTTGCGGGCGGGCCTGGGGATGCTGGATTCGATCCTCCAGCTTATTCCTCATGCGCGCGTCGGGTTCATCGGGCTGAAGCGGGAGGAAACCACCTTGCGGGCGACTTCCTACCATAAGAGCCTGCCCCCGAACCTGGCCCGGTTTGAGGTCATCCTGATTGATCCGATGCTGGCCACGGGGGGCAGTGCGGTGGCCGCGATGGACTTGCTAACCGAGTTGGGTGCCAGGCATGTCCGGATGGTCAATCTGGTGGCGGCGCCGGAGGGCATCCGCCGGGTGCGGGCTCACTACCCCCGGCTGCCGATCTTCACCGCTGCCGTGGACCGGCGACTGAACCGGAAGGGGTATATCCTCCCCGGCCTGGGAGATGCCGGCGACAGACTGTTCGGGGTTTGATATGCGGAAGCCAGAGAATCTCTTGATGGTGGCCGACAGCGAGCATGACGCGAACATGCTTTACGCGACGGGAATGTTCGTGCCGGACCCGTTCATTTGGCTGCGCCACCGCGGCCGGAGCTGCGTGGTGATGAGCGACTTGGAGTTTGAGCGCGCCCGGAAGCAGGCGCGCCACTGTCGTGTGCTGTCGCTCAGCCGCTATCAGGAGAAGCTCCGGGCTGAGGGGGTCAACCGGCCCAACGAGGCCCAGGTCATCGCGCTGCTGTTGCGGGAGCGAGGCATCCGGCGGGTCATCGTGCCGCGGGAGTTCCCTTGCGGCCTGGCGGAGGAACTCCAGCACCGGCGCATCCGGGTAGCCGCCCGCCCTGGCAGCTTCTTTCCCGAGCGCGCGTTGAAATCCGCGGCTGAGGTGAAGAAGATCAGCGCCGCGTTGCTGATGGCGGAGATCGGCCTGGCCGAAGCCATCCAGGTGCTGCAAGCCGCAAAGCCCGGCAAGGGCCGCCGGCTACTTTACCACGACGTGCCGTTGACTTCAGAAAAGCTGCGGGCGGTGATTGACACCGCCATCCTCCAGGCGGGAGGACTTGCCAGCCACACGATTGTGGCGGGGGGCAGGCAGGGCTGCGACCCGCACGAACCGGGCTACGGTCCGCTGCGCGCCAATGAACCCATCATCCTGGACATCTTCCCGCGCTCGCAAAAGACCGGCTACTTTGGGGACATCACCCGAACGGTCGTCCGTGGGCGGGCCAGCGAGGCCATTCGGAAGTTGTATGACACGGTCCGCCGGGGGCAGAAATTGGCGTTCCGGATGATGCGCCCCGGGGTGCCGACAGCCAAAGTGCATCGGGCCGTTCAGCAGTTCTTTGAACGAGAAGGCTACCGGACCGGCAGGCGCAACAGCCGCATGGAGGGTTTCTTCCACGGCACCGGCCACGGACTGGGGCTGGACATTCACGAGGCGCCGCGCGTGGGAGCCGGTTCGGCCGGGGTGCTGCGGACCGGCGAAGTCGTCACTGTGGAGCCCGGGCTTTACTATCCCGACATCGGCGGAGTCCGGCTGGAAGACGTCGCACTGGTCACGAAATCTGCGCCCCGCAATCTGACGCAGTTCGAGAAAGTACTGGAGATCTGATACGCCCCGGGGCCCATCTGAACTTTCGACGCTCAACTGAAACGACTTGAAGAACGGGCCTGCGGCGCCAACACTCCCAAGATGAAACCATGCCTTTCTCTGGGCGCGGGTGTCTGTGCCGCGGCGATCCTGAGCGCTGCCACCGTAGCCGGTCAGACCAACCTGACCCCCGAGCCGCACCAGTGCATTCGACCCGTCCCGCGCGAGGGCCAGGGCCACCAGCGATTCCTGGAGCTCAACGAGCGCGTCAAGCAGAGCCAGGGCCGGGCTGAGGTCATCTTCGTGGGCGACTCCATCACCCAGGGCTGGGAAGGCAACGGCAAGGCGGTTTGGAAAAAGTACTACACCCCCCGGCATGCGTTGAACCTCGGCATCGGCAGCGACCACACGCAGCATGTCCTCTGGCGCCTGGACAACGGTAACCTCGATGGCTTGCATCCCAAGGCCGCCGTCCTGCTCATCGGCGTCAACAACATCCCTCACACCAACAACACCCCCCGCGACGTCCTCGAAGGCGTCACCGCCGTCGTCCACAAACTCCGCGAGAAGCTCCCCGAAGCCAAAATACTCCTCCTCGGCATCTTCCCTTTCCGCGAGGACTTCTGCGAACAACGCGGCAAGGCCCTCCAGGTCAACCAGGCCCTCCGCAAGTTGGACGACGGCTGCCGGGTCCGGTTCCTGGACATCGGCCATCTCTTTATCCAACCCGATGGCAGGATCTCCAGGGACATCATGCGCGATTTTCTGCACCTTTCGCCCACGGGTTACCGCCTTTGGGCCGAAGCCATCGAGCCCACCCTCGCCGACATGCTGGGAGAGAAACCCATTACTCCCTGAACAACGCGATACCACTTACGATCAGAGTAGATTTCTTCGCGGCTAGCCGGGGACTACTGATGGCGATCCGACGTGTCAAGCACCGCTTGTAACCTCAGGACCACCGTTGGCTTGCGGCTGGCTGGAGGATGGCTTGTTAGTGCGGTTGGGCCCCGGTGTGTATCCCATGGGGAGCGCTCCCCATGGGATACACACCGTAGCATCACCGTGCTGCCACCGTATCACCAAGCGATGGGTGGCGGGGTCAGTCCCACGCACAAAGCTCCACCCCAGCCGTGGCCGTTCGTCATGTTACCCACTGCGTTCGAGACCAGGCCTGGCAGGCTTTTCATTTCGCCCTTTCCAGTTTTCGGATTTGGATTAGTGTCCCTGCATGACGCTAAACGAGCAGATGACCCAACTGGCACAGCGGGCGAAGGCCGCCTCGCGCGAGTTGTCGCGGCTGGCCGCCGCTGACAAGAACGGCTGCCTGCTCGCTATGGCCGACGCGCTCGAGCATGCCGGCGCCGCCATCAAGGAGTCCAATGCGCTCGACATGGAGGTCGGCGCTAATATGGGCCTTTCCTCCGCCATGCTGGACCGCCTCAAGCTCGACGACAAACGCATCGCCGCCATGGCCCGGGGCCTGCGCGAGGTCGCCGCTCTGCCCGACCCGGTGGGCCGCGTGCTCGATGACCGCGTCCGCCCGAACGGCCTGAAGCTCCAGAAGATCAGCACGCCGATCGGCGTGGTCGTTATCATCTACGAGTCGCGCCCCAACGTCACCGCCGACGCCGCGAGCCTGTGCTTCAAGTCCGGCAACGCCACCATCCTGCGCGGCGGCAAGGAGGCCCTTAATTCCAACCTGAAGATCGCGGCGATCATGATCGAGGCGGGCAGGCGCACGCTGCCGGCTTTTCCCGAACACGCCGTCCAGGTCGTGCCCACGACCGATCGCGACGCCATCAAAGCGTTGCTATCGCTGACACAGTATGTGGATTTGTGCATGCCGCGCGGCGGCGAAAGCCTTATTCGCGCCGTGGCCGAGTGCTCGAAGGTGCCTGTCATCAAGCACTACAAAGGTGTCTGCCACGTCTACGTCGACGCTGCGGCCGATTTGGAGATGGCCAGAGAGATCGCCCTCAACGCCAAGGTGCAACGCCCCGCGGTGTGCAATGCCATGGAAACCTTGCTGGTGGACCGCAAGATCGCGCAAGCCTTCCTGCCGGCCATGGCACAGCGGCTGGGCGAGAACAAGGTCCAGTTGCGGGTGGACGCCGACGCGGAAGCCATCCTGAGGTCCGAAGGCCGGGCACCGGCCTCCCAAATCCGGCGCGCGACGGAGCAGGATTGGTTCACCGAGTATAACGACTGTATTCTCAACGTGCGAGTGGTGGACGGGGTGAGGCAGGCGATTGACCACATCAACCACTATGGCTCGGCCCACTCGGACAGCATCGTCACGCGGGATGAGGCCCGCGCGCGACAATTCCTCCGCGAGGTGGATTCCGCCACCGTCTATTGGAACGCCTCGACCCGCTTCACCGACGGCGGTGAGTTCGGCATGGGCGCCGAAATCGGCATCAGCACCGACAAGATCGGCGCGCGGGGCCCCATGGGACTGGCGGAGCTAACCAGCTACAAGTGGGTCGGGATTGGCACCGGACAAGTGCGCGCCTGAGATTGGCTCGCCCGGGAAACGGATATGAGACCGACGCATCTGATCGGCACCGAAGCGGGGTGCTAATGACAGGCCCCCAGCACCCATGATCGCCGCCCCTCCCGACGCCACCGACCGCGCGCGCTTTATTCGCGAGCGACTGCCGCCGGCGGGCCTGTTCGCAGATCATGATTGGCGTACCTCTCCAATCCCCTGCTCTCTCGGCCCCGCCGTGGCGAAGGAGGTGGAATCTCTGGGGCGTGTGCTGCTGCAGTTTTATCGCGCCGTCAATTTGCTCTACCGCAAGAGCGTGGAAGGCCAGCAACCCGAGTGGGTAGCCCGCTGGTTGGATCAAGGCAAGCCCGCCGAACTCATCCAACTCCAGCGCGCGCCAGCCCTGAAAAACGAGCTGCCTCGCGTCATTCGCCCCGACCTGCTCATCACCGAGCACGGACTCAGCGTCACCGAGCTCGACTCTGTCCCCGGCGGCATCGGTCTCACCGGCTGGCTTAATCAAACTTATTCGCAAATGGGCGCGGAGGTCCTCGGCGGTGCGGACGGGATGTTGCGCGGCTTCGCCAGCATCTTTGGAAATGCACCCGCGGCTCATATTGTCGTGTCTGAAGAGGCGGCCACCTACCGGCCCGAGATGAACTGGATGGCAAGCCAATTAGGCGCCGACAGATTCAAAGTGCAGGACACAACGTTCAGCGCGTTCGCCGACGGCGACGCCGTCTATCGGTTCTTCGAGCTGTTCGATGTCGCGAACGTGCGGAACGCCAAGGCGATCTTCGAGCTGGCCGCGGCCAGGCGAATTCGACTTACGCCGCCGCCCAAACCCCTCTTCGAGGAGAAGCTGCTCTTCGCGCTGTTGTGGAACCGAAACCTGCGTGACTTCTGGCGGCAGGAGCTGGGTGAAAGCTTTTTCTCACGGCTGCTGCGCCTGGTCCCTTACACCTGGACCGTTGACCCCGCTCCCCTCCCCCCGCACGGCGCCATCCCGGAGCTGAACCTCACGGACTGGCGCCAGCTCAAGGCGCTGTCCCAAAAAGAGCGCGAGCTGATCCTGAAGGTGTCCGGATTCTCAGCCCACGCTTGGGGCGCGCGCGGGGTTTATCTCGGCAGCGACCTTTCACACGCGGCTTGGTCGGCGGCGGTGGATGAGGCCCTGGCGAACTTCGCGCAGACACCACGGGTCTTGCAGCGATACCACAAACCGGGACTGGTCGAAGCGCAGTGGTTCGATTTCGAGCGCAACCAGCTAGTGCCCCTGAAGGGGCGCGCCCGCCTTTGTCCCTATTACTTCGTGGCCGGCGACGCGGACAAGGCGCGCGCCGAATTGGGAGGCGTATTGGCCACCATCTGCCCCGCCGACAAAAAGATCATCCACGGCATGAAGGACGCGATCTTCGCGCCGTGCTCGCCATGAGCCTGCCCGAATACATCTTGCTGGCAGTCAGCTCCCTCTTCGTCATTGTAGATCCGCTCGCGGCGGTGCCGGCCTTTCTCGCAATGACACCCAACGACACGCCGGAACAGCGCGTCAAGATGGCGCGCCTGGCCTGCTGTGTGGCGACGGGAGTGCTGCTGGCCTTTGCCATCGCGGGCAAGTGGATCTTCAAGTTCCTTGGCATCACCATGCCCGCCTTCCAACTCGCCGCGAGCGTTGTGCTGCTGCTGGTGGCGCTTGATATGTTGCGGGCACAGCGCTCGCGCGTCCAGGAAACCTCGGAGGAGACGGCGGCGGGCGCCGAGAAGACGGACATCGCCATCACGCCGCTCGCAATCCCCATGCTGGCCGGCCCGGGCGCAATATCCACCGCCATCCTCCTCCACAACCAGGCGACCACGTTCGGTCAGCGCGTGGCCCTTTACCCATGCATCCTGGCCGTCTGCCTGGCGAGCTACCTGATCCTCCGCATCTCCGCCCGCAGCGCGCGCTGGCTCAGCCCCATCGCCATGAACATCACCGTGCGTATAATGGGTTTGCTCCTGTCGGCGGTCGCGATTCAGTTCATGCTCAACGCGCTCCGGCAGCTCAACCCGGCGTGGTTCCCGCCTGCGGTCTGACGGCGGTGGGCATTCGTTCGCGTTCAACCCGGAAAGAAACATCACAAAAGCGCTTGCGCCGCGGCAACGCTTGGGCATTATAGGAGTGTTCTTTGGGATCGCGGGGTGGAGCAGCCCGGTAGCTCGTCAGGCTCATAACCTGAAGGTCGCTGGT